>CAILJH010000146.1 GCA_903834475.1 uncultured Prolixibacteraceae bacterium
ACTTATTAAAGCCATCGGAATGCAGATACCTCCAAAGATTCTAACTCAAAACCATCAAATGTAGTGGCACAAACTCTATTTGATTGTCGCTAATAATTAACAAACAGGTAGTTACAAAACACAACTGTCAAACTCGGGAATGACCATAAATGACTGCTGAATATTGCGAATGAACACAGTCTGCTTTCCTATTCCTGCAAATAAACCCGTTTTACTCTTTGCGATATTCCGGTGAGTATTTCGTATGGAATGGTACCAATGGTTTCGGCAATTGTGCTTACTAAAATGTGTTCGCCCATCAGTTCAACCTCATCACCCACTGCCACTTGCAAACCAGTGACATCAATCATACACATATCCATGCAAATGTTCCCGATGATAGGTGCAATCTGACCATTTACATACACTTTACCAACTCCGTTGCTTAGGCGACGGTCGTAACCATCGGCATAACCTATGGGTAGAACTGCAATTTCGGCATCTGAACTGACCATTCCTTTTCTGCCGTAACCAACCGTTTCACCGGAACGAATGTGTTGAATTTGTGAAATGCAGGTTTTCAAGCGGCTGATGCTTTTTACCTGTTGGTTTCCACAGGCACTCACTCCATACAAACCGATACCCAGGCGAACCATTTCAAACTGAAATTCAGGGAATCGTTCAATACCGGCCGAATTCAATACGTGCCTGAAGATTTTGTAAGGCAGTTTTTCTGTGATCAATGAACTTAATTTCAGGAATTGCCGGATCTGCCCCAAAGTAAACTCATCATGCATCGGCTCATCGGAACCTGCCAGATGAGAGAATATTGACCGAACGACCATCTGCTCCTGTGATAGCAGTTTCCCGGCCAATCGCTCAACTTTTTCTTCCGAATCGAATCCCAGCCGGTGCATTCCGGTATCCAGTTTCAGGTGAATGGGGTAGCGGATCGCAGCATGCTGCTGAAGAACCTTCCGGAAAGAATCCAGAATCGCTTCCGAATAAATATTTGGTTCGAGCCTGAACTCGATCATATTTTCAAAACTGTGCTCTTCCGGATTCATCACCACAATCGGCAAATCGATGCCAGCCTTACGAAGCTCAATGCCCTCGTCGGCTACCGCCACTGCCAGATAATCCACTTTATGAAACTGAAGAATCCGGGCGATTTCAGCCATTCCGCTTCCGTAGGAGAATGCTTTCACCATGACCATCGTTCGCGTTTCAGGACGAATAAGAGCGCGGAAGAAATTCAGGTTTCCGATCAAAGCGTTCAAATCGATTTCCAATACGGTTTGATGGTATTTTTTCTGAAGAACCGAAGAAATCCGTTCGAAATGAAAATCGCGTGCACCTTTCAACAGCAGGCAATCCAGATTGAAATTTGAAGTTTGAACCGATTCCAGAAACTGATCAGTAGATTCATAAAATTCGGAAGGCAAATCAAACAATCCGGCATGTTTCCGGATTACCGGTCCAATTCCAATCAAATAACTCGTTTTATTGAGCTGAAGCAAACGGGCAACCTCCTGATAAAGTTGCAAATCGGGAATTCCGGCCTGCTGAATATCAGAGAGGATCACTATTTTCCGCAAATACGGATGCTGCGCATGGTTGTTTAAAAATCCAAGTGCGATTTGCAGCGAGTTGATATCGGAGTTATAATAGTCGTTGATGAGCAAACAATTGTTCACACCTTCTTTCATTTCCAAACGCATGGCCACAGGCTGCAAACTCCGGAATAATTCCAGAACCGAGGGTTCGGCGTAATGCTGCGACAAAACAAAAGCGAGACAATGTCCGGCATTTTCCAGATTGGCTGAATCCTGAAAGGGAATGCCAATCCTGTAATTTTTTCCTTCAAACTCAGTGCTGATTTCAACTGCTCCATTTACTTCATTTCTCCGGAAATATTGATCAGCAGTTTTGTTGGTAAACGACCATGCAATTAGTTTTACCAGGGGATTCACAAAAGACTTCCGGATAATGGAATCGACCAATTCCTGATCCTTACAATATATTAATGTATGACATGACTGAAATAGTTTTAACTTTTCTTCAAGCTTCTGCTGTTTGGATGTGAAATTATCCTGATGTGCTTCTCCGATATTGGTCAGGATTCCGATGGTTGGCTGTATAATCTGTTGCAGGTTTTGCATTTCTGAAGGCTTCGAAATCCCGGCTTCAAAAATGGCCATTTCATAGTCTGAACTTAGATTCCAAACCGAGAGCGGAACTCCTACCTGCGAATTGTAACTTTTCGGACTTCGGATCACTGCCCGATTTCGCAAGATGTCGAACAGCCATTCTTTGACGATGGTTTTTCCGTTGCTTCCGGTAATTCCCACAACCGGAATCTGAAATTGTGAACGATGCCATGCAGCCAGCTTCTGCAGCGCTTTCAAGGTATCCGGAACTTCAATAAAACAGCAATTCTCCAGTTTGGCGAGTTCATCGGAATAATCAGAAACCACAAATGCACGAACTTCCAGATGAATCAGGTCAGCAATGTACCGGTGCCCGTCGTTTCGCTCAGTCTTCAATGCAAAAAACAAACTCAATTCCGGATCAAAAATCGTTCGGCTATCGATGGAGATGGAAGAAATGAGCTTTTCAGAATTACATTCTGAATCATGCAACTTTCCTCCTAAAACATTGGCAACCTGACGAACGGTGAGAATTGGCATTATTGGGTAGCTTTAGTATAACAGGAACGGCAGAGTGGTTCGTATTCTTCTTTTTCACCCAGCAAAACAAGTTTATCGGCATTCGAAAATCGGTGTGAGAATTGGGCCACATCGCCGCAGCGCATACAAATCGCATGAACTTTGGTAATGTGATCGGCAACAGCCATCAATCCGGGAATCGGACCGAAAGGTTTTCCTTTAAAATCCATATCCAGCCCGGCAATGATCACCCGAATGCCCATGTTGGCTAAATTTATGCTCACATCAATCAGACCGGCATCAAAAAACTGTGCTTCATCAATTCCAATCACGTCCACATCGCCGGTTAAAAGCATAATATTTCCGGAGCTTTCGACGGGAGTACACCGGATCGAATTCTCGTCATGCGAAACAACTTCAACGGTTGAATAGCGGGTGTCGATGGCCGGTTTGAATATTTCAACTTTCAGGCGTGCGATTTTTGCCCGTTTCAATCTGCGGATTAACTCCTCGGTTTTTCCTGAAAACATTGAACCGGCAATAACTTCAATAGTACCGGTTTTTTTTTGCCGGTCGATTCCCCTTTCAATAAACATGTTGATAATATGCTAAAGATTTTTGTACTTTTACCCTGATTCAATTACCCCAATCATAGCGAAACCGGATGTTCCGGATTATGTGTTCAGGTATTGAAAACAAAGATAAATTTAAATCATTACCATTAATAAAAATGAACAAACTCAAATTAATCCAGATTATCACTAAAGATTTGGAAGAACTCAAGACACTTACCGAAGAAATTGCTGAGAACATAGATGATTCATCATTAATTACTGAACTTGCATTGAGCAGAGCACGGCTCTTGAGTCAGGAGCTTGAACTGTTATGCAGCTTTTCGCCTCCTGAAGATTCTTTGAAGGAAAATATTGAAGATGAAGATTTATCAGAAGACGAAGATGAAGTTTCCGATCTGATTGTTTCCGATCCTGAATTGGAAATTCTGCATTTTGAGGAACATGAATTTCCTGAAGCCATTGAGTCCGAAGAGGAAGATATTGTTTACGATTCTGAAGACGAAGAAGAATTGGATGAAGCAGATCTGAACGAAGAAGAAGAAGGTGATGAAGAATTGGAAGAAGATGAAATTCCGGAAGAAGAGGACTTGACCGATGAGGTTGAAGAAGATGAAGAATTTGTGGCGGACTTCGATCAGGAAATCGACGGGGATGAATTGGAAGAACACGAATTGGAAGAATCCGATGAAGAGGATATAGATTTGGATGAGGAAGATGACGAATCGGAATACGAAGATTTGGAAGAAGATTCTGTAACGGAAGAACCTGTTCAGGATGTTGAAACAAAAACTGTTCACCAACCTGAAGTCCGCGAAATGAGCATGGATGACTTAGGTGACGATGACGAAGAACCGATACAGTTCGCTCCAATTCCTGATGCAGTCAGCCGCCCGCTTATGCGTGAGATTCCCAAACCGGAAATTCAGGAGCCTGAAAAGAAGTCAGTCGCAGAAACTTTTCAACAGGAGCGTTCGCTGAATGATGTGATTGGTGAAAGCAAAGCTGAGGAAACGACTTTGGGTAATGGCCCGATTTCCAGCTTGAGTGCTGCCATTGGTCTGAATGACCGGGTTCTGTTTATCCGCGAAATTTTCAACAACAATACCGACAAATTTAATACGGTCATTGAGCAACTCGATAAAATGGAAACAATCCAACAGGCCGTTGATTACCTCAGGGTAAATCTGACGCTGGAAAAAAATGACACCAGCATGAGATTCGTGGATCTTCTGAAACGTAGGTTTACCAAATAGTACCTTTAAAACCATGGGCAAACTATATTTAATTCCCACTCCAATTGGCAACCTTGAGGATATGACTCTTCGCGGTATCCGTATATTAAAGGAAGTGGATTTAATTTTGGCTGAAGACACCCGTACTTCGTCAAAATTGCTCAATCATTTCGAGATAAAAAACAAACTGGCCTCGCATCACAAATTCAACGAGCATAAAACGGTTGAAATGATCGCCCGAAAAATTGAAGAAGGGAAAAATGTCGCACTCATTTCAGATGCCGGTACTCCGGGAATCAGTGATCCGGGCTTTCTTTTGGTCAGAACTTGCCTTGAAAAAGACATCGAAGTGGAATGTTTGCCAGGTGCAACGGCATTGATTCCGGCCTTGGTGAATTCAGGATTCCCGACCGATCGCTTCAGCTTCGAAGGTTTTCTGCCACAAAAAAAAGGCCGGCAGAAAAAGATCAAGGAATTGGTCACCGAAACACGTACCATGATTTTTTATGAATCGCCATACCGCCTGATTAAAAGTCTGGAACAATTTGCCGAATACATGGGTCCCGATCGCCGTGCATCGGTTTCACGCGAATTGTCGAAGCTTTTTGAAGAAAACCGCAGAGGCACACTGGCCGAACTGATCGAACATTTTAGCTCGAAAACCATCAAAGGAGAGATTGTGATTGTCCTGGAAGGGAAAAAAGCCCCTCCTGACCTCCCCGACGGGGAGGAAGAAGACGATTCCCTGAGTGTGACATCGGGCAAACAAGGTAGTAGAAGACAATAGGGTGCTTTATTGCTTATGTATGTATCAGACATTAAATAAATTGAGCAACGAAGCCAATGAATAATTCGAACAGTTTTTCAAAAATTAGTAAAACAGGAAATGGAAAGCCAGAATTTTCCCCCGTCGGGGGAGATAGAGGGGGCTTCACATGAGAACCTACGACCATCTTTTTTTTGATCTGGACAATACACTTTGGGATTTTACGGTCAACTCGAAGCTGGCCATGAGGCAAACTATTGAGCACAAAAGTCTCATGGCGAAAATTGAATCGTTTGATTCTTTTTTTGAAGTCTACGAACTAATCAATAAGTCACTGTGGATCGACTATCATTCCAAAAAAATCACCAAACAAGCCTTAATTATTGACCGGTTTTCGAGATCATTGCAACAATTCGGTATAACTGATTTAAACTGGCAGGAAATCAATACCTGCTACCTTGAGTTCATGGCACTTGAAACCGCATTATTTCCTGAAACACGCGAAACACTAATTGCACTTCAGGCCAAAGGATATCAAATGCACATTATAACCAATGGGTTCAGTGAAGTGCAGCGCAAAAAACTATTCAACTGTGGCCTTTCCGGGTTTTTTACTAAAGTATTTATTTCAGAAGAAATCCAATCGAATAAACCTAACCGGCAGATATTTGAGCATGCATTGAAATCGACCAACGCAAAAAAAAGCAGAAGTGTTATGATCGGTGATAACTGGGAAACAGACATTGAAGGAGCGCTTAAATTCGGAATGGATCAAATCATGTTTCTAAACCACAATCAGAATGCCATCCCGCACGTGATAGATTCCATCCGCATGGCTTCAGATTGCAACTATTTAGAATTGAAACACCATATTAAAACTTATTTTGTACAGAATATAGTTGATTTGATTGGGATTTTGTAATTTATACCGATTCTTAATAACCTTTGGACGTTCCTGTACTCAAAATTCAAATCTTTGCTTTACAGCATCTTACAATTTTTAACTGCTGCAATTGCCGGATTCTCATTTTTTAATATTTGTTCACAATGTTAAAATCTGTATTTATTTTCCGGACAGGGTGGTAAGCCTATTCACATTTTTCTAAATTTGCCTTTGAATTTAAGTATCCGGAAGCTATCTGGATACTTAATTTTTAAGGACGGGGGTCAGAAGTAATACTAACTTAATATTCAGTTGGGTTTGGTTTGGGGGAATCAAATCTGGAATTAGAAAATAATAGCTGAATTGAAGTTGAGATTCATTTTTACTCATGAAAACAATCCTAAATTTTCCTTTGAATGAATGTATAAATGATAGGAGTCAGGCCCTTTTTCAAACTTTTGGCCTATTTCTTTAGTTTTTTTAAAGTTTTTAACAAATTCTTTGATTTTGTTATGTGTTCTGAATTAACATTTTTTTACATTTATGGGCTGATCTTTTCTGCGATTCTGGTAAATCACAAATAGCAGTTCGG
>CAILJH010000147.1 GCA_903834475.1 uncultured Prolixibacteraceae bacterium
AGGAAGCAGTAAAACAAATACTCGGGAATAGTTTTCTCATTAGGCAAAATTCCGCAAACAGCCTGATTTGTAGAGGCCTCAAATTTTAGAATACCTACTTGTCCTGCCGTTGCACCATACATTGCTACTAAAACTGTATTTATGGGAAATAACTTCGCAGATGAATTCTTTAATCCCTTTTCTGTAATGAAATTTTTTGCCTCAAAAACTTCTCCTTGACTTACTTCTCCACTCATTAACCAAGGAATTGTTCCGCCATCATAATAATCTTTATGTGCTTTCAATGGAGTTCCTCCTGCACCTGTTTCGCAAACCTCCCCCAACTTTTTTATTTCCCAACCTTTCGGCAAACTTTGGTTTTGCTCAGAAGCCGGGTCCAGGATATCACCATGTTTTATTTCGGTCATTCTTTGTCTTTAAATATTTCCGGTTACTTTCAATTTCGCTTGCTCATTTATTTTGAACCTGTAAGGAATTCTTACAAGTTGAACCTTCCTCAAAATCCCCTTCTTCGAATCTGTTTTGACGTGGCAAAGCCAGTAAAAGTATTATCCAAGATGGAGGAGATGCAGATTTGCACAGTAACCGAGCACAGGGCATCACCTCGTTTTTTATCAGATTTCATTCTCATTTTCAAGCATTTGTTTAAACTGCTCTGCCGTTGGCAGTTTACCATGTAGCTCCTTTGGCAATTTTTTAATCAAGGTGTATTGTGCCACGCCAATGGGCTTGTTGGCAATCCGCAAAGCATATTCCACCTCTAGTTGGTCTTTGTGGGGCACTAGTAAAATACCGATAGTGGGCTGATCATCTGGTTGTTTCAGTTGTTCATCTATCAGCTGGAGATAGAAGTCAAGTTTACCTACAAATTCGGGTTCAAACTCGGTAACTTTTAGTTCAACTGCTACCAGGCATTTGAGTATCCGGTGGTAAAAAAGCAAGTCGATATAATAATCCTTCTCGCCAAGGGTAATACGGTACTGATTGCCAATAAAACAAAATCCATAACCCAGCTCCATCATCAGGCGCTTAACCTTTTCAACCATCGTTTTCTCCAACAGCCGTTCGGTTATAGGTTTGTTGATGTCTAAGAAATCAAGGCTGTAAACACTTTTAATGCTTTCCTTTGCTTGTTCCAAAAAATGTTCAGGCAAGGCAGTTTCAAAATTATGTTGGGATTTGTGCGACAAGTAGTTGCCATATGCATCAGCATTGATTTGATGTAGCAATACGGCCCGGCTGTATTGGTTTTTAATAGTGCTTTGCAGGTAAAAAAGTCTTGCTTTGTAGTCTTTTACCCTTTGAATTATCAATACATTATGCTGCCACGGAACTTGTGAAACAAGTTGTTTCACTATTGCAACTTCTGAGGCAACTGGTTTCAGATTCTTTAATTCTGAATCAAGCTGATTCACTTTTCCCAAAAGTGAATCAGCTTGATTCACTTTTGAGTATTCACTAACCAATTGCCTCATAAGCCATAGGTTACGAGGACTCCAGCTCACTCCCACTCCAATTTGAATATTCAAATCCGCGCTCAATTTCTTAACTATTGATTTTCCCCAGCCGAATTCTTGGTGCTTTATGATAATCAACTCGCCAATGTTCCAATACAATTGATTTGAAATAGTTTGTACAGATTGTACGGCTTGTACCCGGTGGTATTGTACCAGATTAACTATTTCAGATAGAAAATGCTGATAGTTTTCGCCGGTAAAATTTTTATCTCCAATTTTCATATTCGTTGCAAAATTGAGTATAAATTTTAGTCATTCTCGCTCCAATTTTCAATAATGGTTTGTTTTTCGTAAAATGAACGTTTTAATGGATCATCAATATTAACCAACACAAAAAAATGTGTCCAGCTCAATTGGTGCGGAAGCTCCGCACAAATTGGAAGCCGCGCCAACACTGGTTTTGCAAGTTTGTTGTTCCAATTTTAGCAATTAAATATGTTCATAAAAGTGAGACCAGGTTAAGTGATCGAATATTCCAGACCGTGTCTGGAATTTGTGCAACGATGCGTTGCATTATTACGACTTCTGAAGCATCTTGCTTCACATTTAGCAAAAGTGAAGCAGCTTGCATCAGAATTGGCAGATGTGAAACAGGCTGTTTCAGATTTGAATACTCATCCATTATTTGTCTTATTAACAATAGATTACAAGGCTGTCGATTCGGCAAGCTCATTATGTCACCTTGTTTTATATCAGTCATTCTCTTTCTTTGGTTGATTCAGCTTTCCTTTGG
>CAILJH010000148.1 GCA_903834475.1 uncultured Prolixibacteraceae bacterium
GTCAGTATTGATTAGTAAATGTTCGAACGGTATTGTAATGAATTTAAAGAGAGTTGCAAACTCAAAACCATTTACCCCTCGTTGCAAACGAGGGGCAGTAACGGTTTACCCCTCTTTGCGAACAAAGAGCAGCAATGATTTATCAATGTTCGAACGGTATTGTAATGAATTTTAAGAGAGTTGCAAACTCAAAACTATTTAACCCTCGTTGCAAACGAGGGGTAGCCTCAAAGTGTATGAAAAAAGTAAAACGGAAGGCTTGAAGTTAATTTCATTTTCATGGCTATCTGATTCCATCTCAGTTGGTATAAATAGAAAAGGCTGTCCTCTGACAGCCTTTTCACCCGTTACGACGGGAAACTAACCTAAACCAACTAAACCTAATAAACCATGATTCCACCAAAGTAGTCTACTTTGTAGAAGTTACCTAAATAACCATTAAAGCAGCACTTTGGTTCACCAAGCGTATTATATTTTTAAAAATATTTTTTTAGAAAGAACTTTCAGAAAACTGAACGCCTCAAAGATACCAAAGAAAGGGAAATATCCAAACACCAGTTCTCGGAAAAATAGGATAAATTGGGTATTTATTTATTTATTTTGCAACATATTGTAAGATAGACAATAATGGATAAAATTGTTGAGTGTTAGTCTGGAATCACTTCTTATTTAATTGCAAATTAGAGGGTTGGCTTGTAGAAAATCCTACAAAGAGCCGACATTAAATTCTTATGTTCTCAAATGTTTTGAACATTCCAATCTTGATAAAAATTCCTGATTTACTGCTGTTAATTATTGGGGATACCGTAATTTGCAGGATTTTAATACTGTCGGGATGATCAGGTTTTTTTTCGTTTTCTTTTTGTTTTCAGCTTTAGGAGCTTCTTCTCAACCGGCACCAAAACGCGAATTCCGAGCAGTTTGGGTAGCTACAGTCAATAACATTGACTGGCCATCCCGGCCGGGCCTTTCAACTGAAGAGCAACAGCGTGAAGCAATAGCGATTCTGGATATGCATGCAAAGAACCGGATGAATGCGATTATTTTCCAGGTACGTCCGGCTTCAGATGCTTTCTACCAATCGGAATTGGAGCCATGGTCACGATATTTGAGCGGAACACCGGGTAAAGCTCCGGTTCCATTCTATGATCCACTGGCATTCTGGATCGAAGAATGCCATAAACGAAACATGGAATTTCATGCCTGGTTAAATCCTTTCCGGGTTTCACAAAATGCAAGCGAACCTCTGGCGGCCAATCATGTGGCATTTCAGCATCCCGAATGGATTATCAAATACGGAGACAAACTGTTTTTTGATCCCGGCCTGCCGCAAACCCGCGACTGGGTTGTCCAGGTAGTTACCGATATCGTTTCGCGTTACGATGTGGATGCCATTCATTTCGACGATTATTTCTATCCATACCCATTGAAAGAAGATTTTCCCGATGAAAATTCGTTTGCTCAGGACAGTCGTGGTTTTGAGGCCGGTCAGAAAGCCGATTGGCGCCGGAACAATGTTGACGTATTGATCTGGAAGCTTTCGGAAAGCATAAAAAACATTAAGCCTTGGGTCAAGTTTGGAATCAGTCCGTTTGGTGTATGGCGAAACAAGGCCGACGATCCGGAAGGCTCTGAAACAACTGCCGGTACGACCAATTATGACCATTTGCATGCTGATATCCTGAAATGGCAAAAAAACGGCTGGATTGATTATTGCCTGCCACAATTGTACTGGCAAATTGGTCATCCTTCAGTCGATTTCCTGACACTGAGCAAATGGTGGGCCGCACATGCATACAACCGGGCCATGTACATTGGTCATGCAGTTTATAAACTGGAAGCTAATTCTGCAATTCCGGATTGGAGAGATCCGGAGCAACTGGTCAGGCAAATTCAGATCACCCGCCAGATACCCGGGCTTGGAGGAAGTGCCTTTTATAGCAGCGTACATTTTAAACGCGATTTGTTTGGTTTCGAAAAGTCGCTTCAGGAAAATGTTTACCTCCATCCGGCTCTGGTTCCCGTCATGCCGTGGATCGACAAAGTAGCGCCGGCCATTCCGCAGCATTTCAGGAAAAGAGGCCATAAGCTGAAATGGAAGGAAGTGGATGTAAAAGATGAAATGGATAAGGCCGTTTCTTACGTGGTTTATCTGAATCCCGTGGGGCAAAAATTTAATATTGGAAATGCGGAAAGTATTTTTGCAATTACCCGTGACCAGAGCATCGTTTTTAAACCAAATTCCCGTAAATTACGAAGAAAATACGAGATCCGGGTTTCGGCACTTGACCGCCTGCATAATGAAAGCGGTATAACGAAACCGAAAGTGATTAAACTCTAAGAAGCTGGTTAAATTTAAATTCTAAATCCCGTGAGGGATTATATATGGGTAGAAAACAAATGAATAGACAAATTTCGTCCCGTATGGGCAATGTTATTAAGTTAAGCATTTTGAATCTGAATGTTTTTACCGCAAAGTTCGCTGAGAAGGCGCAGAGAGCCGCCGAGTTCTTATTCGGCGAGCCACTCTGCGAAACTCTGCGCAAACCTATGCGGCTCTCTGCGGTTATTTTTGTGACATTTTCTGTTAACTTAACGACATTGCCCTTATGGGACGAGACATTCTGCGTTCTGTTTAGCTTTCTACCCACATCTGGTGCCTACGGCACGTTTTTTATACTTGAAATTGAGGTAACAAAAGCGAAATTTGAACAGTCACTAATTTACATCCAATGACCCGAAATATAGATTGTTTTTTTGTATTCAGCGATGAAGAAGCCAGCCAGAAACTGGTGAATAAGTTCCGCGAATCACTTCTTGTAAATCAGGTTTTCGTGCTTTGCAAAACTCCGGTTCAACTTCTGAATTGTGAGCAGATCATGGTTGAAGAATATGTTTCTTGCAGCACTATCAGGCAAATTGCAAAAATGGTTCATGCCGATTATGCCTTGCTGGCCTTGGACAATTCGGCCATTGAACCCGCTTATGGTGCACTTGAACGCCTTTTCCAGGTTGCCAATCAGACGGAGGCGCCCATGGTTTATGCCGATTATTTTAAACTTTCGGATGATGTGGTTTCGGGCAATCCGGTGATCGATTACCAAATAGGCAGTCTTCGCGATGATTTCAACTTTGGTCCGGTTCGGCTGTACAAGGCTGAGGTTTTAAAGGCGTTTCGGTACGAGAATTATGAAATGCTGAAATATGCCGGCAGCTATGCTTTGCGGCTTTTGGCCAGCCGGATGGGCGAATTGGTCCATATTCCTGAATACCTGTTTTCGGTAACTGAAACAGACAACCGGACTTCGGGCGAAAAACAGTTTGACTATGTGAGGGCGGCCGCCCGCGAGCGCCAGGTCGAAATGGAACAGGTTTGCACCAACCATTTGCGCGATATCGGTGCTTTCCTTTGGGCACCATTTGCTGAACCCATCTTTTCTGAAAAGTTTGAAACAGAAGTTTCGGTGATCATTCCGGTGCGCAACCGGATAAAAACCATTCGTGATGCAGTGGAGTCGGTTTTGATTCAAAATGCGTCCTTCAAATTTAACCTAATTGTTGTCGATAATTTTTCGACCGATGGAACTACTGAAATTTTAAAGGAATATGCCGCTGCCGGAAAACTGATTCACCTCGTTCCGGAGCAGGAAAACCTGGGGATTGGTGGTTGTTGGAACCTGGCGGTTTTCAGCCCGGAATGCGGAAAGTATGCCGTTCAGCTCGACAGCGACGATTTGTATGCCGACGAAAATACCCTCCAGATTATCGTGGATAAATTTCATGAAGAAAACTGCGCCATGGTGATTGGCAGTTACCGGATGACTAATTTCAAGCTGGAGGAAATCCCTCCCGGAGTAATCGATCACCACGAATGGACCGACGATAACGGACCGAACAATGCTTTGCGAATTAACGGATTGGGCGCTCCCCGCGCTTTTTACACGCCGGTGCTTCGCGAAATCAGGATTCCCAATGTGAGTTATGGTGAAGATTATGCCGTTGCCCTGGCCATTTCAGGAAAATACAAAATCGGCCGTGTTTACCAGCCCATCTACCTTTGCCGGCGCTGGGACGATAATACAGATGCATCGCTCGATGTGCTGAAACAGAATGCCAATAACCTGTATAAAGACCGAATCCGGACCTTTGAAATTCGGTCACGGATTCAACGAAACAAGCGGATTGACCCGGATAAGGCGTGGATGGGAAATAAATGGGGCGAATAGCCAATCTTTCATAAAGAATAATTAGTTTTGAGTCGGTTGCAACATCAGATAATTCCACCTATACCTCTTTGCGGCCGTATGTTTTCCTTTTTCTTTTCATTTCAGGGATAAATTCCAGTCGTTGGTGGCTGGGAATAGGTCTGCATCACTGGCTATCAGGTCATCTCCACCGATGTAATTTTTTTTTCATGGCCATCTATTTTTATGGAATAGCTATGATAAAATTGAATCACACGGAAGAAATAGAAAAGTTGCGGCTCCAAAACCAGGAGTTGCAAGTTCGTTTAGCTGAATCGGAACTTCGATACCACCAGTTATTTAATAATCTTCGCGAATCGGTTGTTGTTCAGGAGATAGGGGCAGACAAAGAAGGCAAGGCCGTTGACCTTTTCCCGACCGATATTTCTGAACCTAAAAATGCCAGGCATTTACTGCAGGAAAGCGAAGCTCGTTTCAAGCAGTTGGCCGACAATGCACCGGTGCTAATCTGGCAGTCGGGCATCGATACCCTTTGCAATTATTTCAATTTGCCCTGGCTTAATTTTACCGGACGAACGCTTGCTCAGGAAATGGGAAATGGCTGGGCCGAAGGTGTTCATCCGGATGACCTTGAGCATTGCCTGGATATTTATCTGGGGTCGTTCAAAGCGCAAAAACCTTTTGAGATAGAGTACAGGCTGCGGTGTGCCGATGGAACATTCCACTGGTTGGTGGATCATGGTATTCCACGATTTGGAACTGATGGAGAATTTCTGGGTTACATCGGTTCCTGTATTGATATTAACACTCGCAAACTGGGTGAAATAGCTTTATGGAAAGGCGAATCAGGACGTAAAAAACTTATTCATGAACTGGAAGTGCATCAGATTGAATTAGAGATGCAGAATGAAGAACTGATACGTGCCGAAAACGAGGCAATTGCTGCAACCGAAAAATACAGTGCTTTATACGACTTTGCACCTTCGGGCTATTTTACACTTTCTGATCAGGGTACTATTCTTGAATTGAACCTAATTGGTGCCAAGTCACTTAATCACAATCGCAGTTCGTTGAATAACAAACCGTTTATTTTATTTGTTTCCGGAAGTTCAAAACCAGTATTCAGGCTTTTTCTCGAAAGGGTTCTCAGCTCTAAATCGAGCGAATACTGCGATATTACCATTGAGTCAGTCGGTTCTTTGCCGCGTCATTTCCATCTTACCGGTAAAATTGCCAAAGATGGGGCATTTTGCTACCTTACATCAATTGATATTACCCAGCGGAAACAGGCCGAACTTGCACTGGAAACACAAAATGATTGGTTGTCGAAGATCACGCAGTTTTCAATTGATTTATCCATGCTGCCGGCCAATGAAAAAATGGAAGAATTAATTGCCCGGCGGATAAAAGAAATCACAGGGGCTTTGTTTGTTGCCTATTCTGAATATGATCCTGTAAACCGGGTAATTGTACCGCAGTATATTGACCTGGAACCCGGTATGTTACAAAAAGCAGTCAGCCTGTTGGGACAAAATGTACAGAAAGTTCATTCACCGGTTGATGAGGAGACGTATTCGAAAATTACCAATAAAATTATTGGAAAGTATGAAAACCTCACCGATGCAACTTTTGGGGCCATTCCGCGGCCGGTAAGTTCCTTGATATCTAAATTGCTTAAGGCCGACAGGTACATTGGAATTGCTTATATGATTGAAGGAGAGCTTTACGGTTCTTCTATGCTGGCAATGGGCAAAAAACAGCCCGATCCTCCGGATGAAGTTTTAAAAAATATAGCTTTTCTTGTTGCAGTTTCCATACGGCGAAAACGGGCAGAAGATATGTTGGTGAAAGAGAAATGGCGGTTGGAAAGCATTATCGAAGGCACCAATGTGGGCACCTGGGAATGGAACGTTCAAACCGGAGAAACCATTATCAACGAGAAATGGGCCAATATTTTAGGGTACACAGCAGAGGAGTTAAAACCCATGAACATCTCGGTTTGGGAAAAACTTGCTCATCCGGATGATTTGGAGCAGTCCAATAGTCAGTTAAAACGACACTTTGCAGGCGAACTGCTATACTACGAATACGAATGCCGTTTGAAGCACAGGGACGGGCACTGGGTTTGGGTTCACGATCGTGGTCAGGTTTTTACCCGGTCTGAAGATGGAAAACCCTTGAAGATGTTCGGAACCCATACTGATATAACCCAACGAAAACTGGCCGAAGAAGCAATAGAAACCGAAAAGAGGAACTTTCAATCAGTTTTCGATTCATCGCCTGTACCATTGCTGGTTATTGATGAAATGACCAATATTACCATGGCCAATCTGGCTGCAATTAAATTGTTCGGAGGGGCTTCTTCTGAGATTCTTCAGCACCGCCTCGGAAATGGGCTGTATTGCATTCATAGTAGCAAGGACGCGCGCGGCTGTGGCTATGCCAGTGAATGCAAGCTTTGTGTTGTGCGTAACTGTATAGAGAGCCTGATTGCTGAAGGAGGGTCTATTGCTGGTGCAGATGTTGAACTTGAGCTTTACCTGAATGGAAAACCACGAAAAGTTTGGATGAGAATAGGTGTTGAACCACTGCTGATCTATGGAAAGAATCATTGGTGCATAGCATTGGATGATATCACTGTACGCAAACAAGCAGAAAAGGCATTAAAGAAAAGTGAGGCATTGCAATTTAAACTCATTCAGGAGCTGGAAGTGCATAAGATTGAATTGCAGACGCAGAATGAAGAACTTGTTCGTGTAGGAAAGCTTGCAAGTGATGCCAAAGAAAAATTGGAGTCTGTCAATTCAATCATGGAACTTGCAATGAGCACCGCCAATATGACCTGGTGGGAGATGGATATCAAAACAGGAGCTGTTACTTTTGGAAAGCTTCAGGCTGAAATGCTGGGTTATCCCCCTGAAAAGTTTAAACATTACAAGGATTTTACCGATCTGCTTCATCCTGAAGATTATGACAAGGTTATGAATGCTATGAGACGGCACTTTAACGGAGAAGCAGATAAATATGAAGTGGATTATAGAATTTTAACAAAATCCGGAGAATATAAGTGGTTTCACGACATCGGTTCTGTAGCAAAAAAAGATAACAATGGAAAGCCTTTAACTGTTTCAGGATTGGCTATTGACATCAATGAACGCAAAATTTCAGAAGCACTTGTGCTGGAAACAGCCGACCGGCTTCAAAAAATTGCAAGTCATATTCCCGGAGTTATTTACCAATACAAGCTCAACTCCGATGGTAGTTCCTGTTTCCCATACGCCAGCGAAGGCATCAGGGAAATTTACGGAGTGAATCCCGAAGAAGTGCGCGAGGATGCTTCCAAAGTATTTGCCAGGCTTCACCCTGACGACCTTGCAGGGGTTCCTGATTCTATTCAGGCTTCGGCTACCGAACTTTTACCTTGGAAATACGAGTACCGGGTTAAGTCAGATGATGGAACCGTTAGGTGGTTGTTGGGAGACGCTTTGCCACAAAGGGAAAAAAATGGATCAGTCCTTTGGCATGGTTTTATCAGTGACATTACTGATCGAAAACTTATGGAGGAAAGCCTTTCTGAAAACGAGGAAAAGTACAGGAGTATCTTTTCGGTAGAGAGTGATTCGCTGTTTTTGATTGATAATGAAACCCATGCTATTATCGAAACGAATGATTCCTCATCACGGTTATATGGGTATACCCGGGAAGAAATACTGCAGCTTAAAAATTTTGAATTATCAGGCGAACCGGATAAAACGCTTCAATCACAGATTGAGTTGGAGACAAGGATAGACCTTCGCTACCATAAAAAGAAAGACGGAACGGTATTCCCGGTTGATATTTCGGCCAGCTTCTTTTTGTATAAAGGCCGGCAGACCATATTGGCTGCTATACGTGATATTACCGAAAGCAAACAAATAGAGCTTCAAATTCAGCTTCAAAACGAAGAACTTCAAAAGCTGAATGCCACCAGAGACAAATTTTTCTCCATTATTGCTCATGATTTGAGAAGTCCGTTTAGCGGTATCTTAGGTTTTAGTAATATTTTGGTAGAACAGATTCAGGAAAAAAACTATGAAGGTATTGACGAATATGCCCGGATTGTTCAGAAATCAGCTGAGCGTGCCTTGTCGTTGCTGATGAATTTATTGGAATGGTCGCGTTCGCAAACAGGTATGATCAGGTTCTCTCCTGAATATGTTGAAGTTGGCCTCTTGATTAACGAAGTGGTTAATTTATTTGTTGACATGGCCCAGCAAAAGTCAATTGAGCTTTCGGTGGAATTACCTTCAAAAGTTATTGCAAATGGCGATAAAGATATGCTGGGCACAATCCTGAGAAACCTGATTTCGAATGCTCTTAAATATACCAATCCGGGAGGAAGAATTGTTGTTTCAGCTGAACGGAAGCCGGATGAAGTCCTGTTTTCGGTTTCGGATAATGGGGTTGGAATGAAGAAAGAAACCCTGGAGAAGATTTTCCGCATTGATTCAGGTTTTTCGACTAAGGGAACAAACAATGAAAAAGGAACAGGCCTGGGGCTGATTTTGTGCAAGGAATTTGTCGAAAAACACGGCGGCAAAATCTGGGTCGAAAGCGAATTTGGAAAAGGGAGTTCGTTTAAATTTTCCATCCCGGGTTAATATAAACGTCGCTGTAAGGTTTATCCTGACTGTTTATTGGGACTGCTCCGAAAAGCGGTTTTCGTCATTGCGAGTCCCCACCCAATTTTTGGGCACTATGTGAATAGGTCAGGGATTTGATGTGGGTAGAAAAATAGATTTAAGGTTGGGGTTTTGTCCCATCCGGGCAATGTCGTTAAGTTAACAGAAAATGTCACAAAAATAACCGCAGAGAGCCGCAAAGGTTTGCGCAGAGTTTCGCAGAGTAGCTCGCCGAATAAGAACTCTGTGGCTCTCTGCGCCTTGTCAGCGAACTTTGCGGTAAAAACATTCAGATTCAAAATGCTTAACTTAACGACATTGCCCATCCGGGACAAAATGTATCATTTCGAAATTTCATTCTACCCATATTTTGTTCCTAAAGGAACTTTTTTTCAAATCTGTCATTGGTAAAAAAGTGAAGCAATCTCAACCTTTCAGAATACCATTAGGATGGAATCGTATTCAAATTATAAAACCTTAGTAATTGGTCCGAAATCTACTGAACCCAACCTTATTCACCTTATCTTGACTATACCTGATAAGAGGCTGTTAAATTTAGTTTCTAAATCCCGTTAGGGATTTTGCAGGAGTAGCGAATTGATTGGAATGCGAAGTTTTGTCCCATCCGGGCAATGTTATTAAGTTAAGGAAAATATGAAATTTTTAATTAATGATTCGCAAACTATATTTCGGTGCGCTGCACCTACAATTGTCCTGACTATTAAATTTCTACAAATATTTCGCCCCGAGCATTCGGGGCTGCCTTACATTGATCGAAAAGGTGCGGAGCACCATGATATTTGTAGAAAAAAAATAAGTGCCTGACGGTAAGGTGCAACGCACCGAAATAATAGATGTTGCATTAGGCTTAACTTATCCGCATTGCCCGGTCGGGACGAAATATAAAAGAAAATCTTCAACTTCTACCCATCTGCCAACTGTATAGCTAAGATTATGCCGTTGCCCTGGCCATTTCAGGAAAATACAAAATCGGACGGGTTTACCAGCCCATCTATCTTTTCCGGCGCTGGGATGATAGTACGGATGCATCGCCCGATGTGCTGAAACAGAATGCCAATAATCGGTATAAAGACCGGATCCTGACGTTTGAAATCCGCTCACGGATTCAACGGAACAAGCGGATCGACCCGGATAAAGCATGGATGGAAAATAAACTCGACGAATAACCAATCTTTCATTTGGAATACATACATTTGATACGGCAGCCACATCACAAAATTCCATGAACACCTCCTTGACTGCTTTATGTCTTTCTTTTTCTTTTCACCGTCAGGTTACTTTTCTGCTTTTCAAAGCGGCATATAACTCCACAAGTATGGCTATCAGGTCATTCCCATCGTTGTGATTATTTTATGACCATTTACTTTTTTAAAAATGAAGATGAGAAAAGAATTATCATCGGGAGAATCGTAAAATTTCGAAAGTTCAGGAATCAATAATAAAGTGCTTGGATCGACCCGGGATTGGTCGAAACACATTTGAAATAGTATGGATTGAAAGAATCTCGTTTTGCTCAAATTACTTGTCAATAAAGGAATATTGAACTATCGGAAAATGGAAAAGAAGAATAACATGCCAAACGATTCACTTGCATTTCGCATTAAAGCTGAAGAAATACTGAAAAGCAGATCAGCCGGAGCAACATCATTACCTACTGAAGCAGAGTTATTAAAGCTTGTCCATGAGTTTGATGTTCACCAGATTGAACTTGAATTGCAGAATACTGAACTCCAAAATGCCCTCACTGAAGCCAGGGATGCTGTTGGCCTTTACGATTTTGCGCCAATAGGCTATTTCACACTTTCCGATGCAGGCTTCATCAAACGACTAAACCTGAGTGGTGCTGCAATGTTGGGTAAGGAACGATCACGACTGGGGAATAGCTTGTTTGAATCCTATATTTCCTCCGATACCAAATCGATTTTCGATCTCTTTCTCCACGACGCGTTTAATACACTGTGCACACAATCGTGTGAAGTTACGTTGTCAGTTAATAACAATCCTCCGGTTTTGGTTCAGATTACCGGTATTGTCAACGGGCATGAGGATCAATGCCTGGTTACTGTAACGGATATTACCGGATCACTTCATATTCTTGAGGGGGTTATTATTAAGCATAAATTTTAGATAGTCTGAACAGGAAAAAAGGTATGTCTGTTACTCCTCTTTGAGTAGCTCTGAATGCTTTAATTTTTGCATTGAAAGATTCAGCAGAAGCATTGGTGCTGCGGTTGTCAAAGAAGTTTAAGATGTTTGGATAATGGGCATAAATTGTTGCAGATATTGAGTTGAAAGAGTCGAACCCTGATTCTGTAATATCGTTGTACCATCTGGCCAATTTAGTGTAAGCCACCCCTTTGGTTGTTGTGTGAGCGAATATCATTCGTAGTGAATGGGTCAGCCAGTATGCTTTCTTCAGGTCTGGGTACTGGCCAAACAATATTTGTACCCTTTGCTTTTGTTTCGGTGTCCATTTTTCTGCAGACTTGAACAATAAATACCTGCTACGGGCCAGAAGTTGCTTTTTTGTGTCGCCATTGGCAAAAGTGGTGGTAACATATTTTTCATTGTTAAGGCGGGCATTCTCCATGGCATTTGTTTCCTCGTTGATGGCATCCCAGCGGTGGGCAATGCGTATTTCCTGAAGGGCATCGTAAGCCAGCTTTTGAACATGAAACCGGTCGATAACCAGCGAAGCCTCGCGGAAACACCGTTTTACGATCTTGTTCATGGATCCGGCCATGTCCAGAGTTACTTCCTTAACAAGTAGCCTTGACTTCTCCGGAATACGGTTTAAAACAGCAATTACTTCATCAGCCTGAGTTCCTTCGATCATGGCTATCAAGGTTCCTTTTTGGCCTTTACCTTGCTTGTTAGTCAAAACCGTATAAAGTTCCCCATTCGAAAGTGAGGTTTCATCCAGGCTCAAATACGGCCCGATATTCTCAGGAAAAAGGATCCATTCAGAAGCATGGCCCTTCTGATCCCAGGTTTTGTAATCGCTCAAAGATTCCTTGTATTGTTGCCCCAAGTGGTTGCCATTCACATAGAAAAACTTCTCCAGACTGTTGCTGCTAATGGGGTAATTGTCCAAATAATCCTTTTAAAAAATCCGCGAAACTTTTGGTGTAACGCGTCCCTTCAGCCACCGAATCCCAATCCCGGCTGACTACTTCTTTGGTCGATTCCACAAGCCAACGTCGCCTGCGAACATGCAAGAATACCGCCTTGTTCCGGATAGGAAAGTCTTGAATGATGGATTCGGGATGAAACCCTTTGGAAGTAAGTTTTTGACTTGAAAAGGCTGTCGGTTTGATATCTCGCTCATCCAGAAAAACAGCAACGGATCTGTCTTCAACAACCAAATTGGTTATCTCAAAATAATCGAATAACTCGGAAGGTAAAAGTAGTTTAACAAGGTCTTGGTAGTGGTCGTTTTGTCCTGTCATTTGAATCTCTGTTTTTACAACAAAGATTCAATTTTATAACATTCCCCACAACTTTATCATGTGATCCATATTACCCATCGTTGGCGGGCTGAAGAAGCCATTAAACAAAGCGAAGAACGGTATCGCACTATGTTTGCCGATAGCCCCGAACCCATGTGGATTTTCGACCTCGAAACCCTTGCTTTTCTTGAGGTTAACCAGGCAGCAGTGGTCCATTACGGGTATTCGGTAGAGGAATTCCTTTCGATGACGATAAAGGATATCCGCCCGATGGAAGATATAGCGATATTGCTGAAAAGCGTTGAGCCAACGAATCGTACATACAATCAGCTGGGAGAATTCAGGCATATTAAAAAGAACGGGGAAATAATTGATGTGCGGATTACCTGGCATAGCGTTATTTTTAGGGGGCGAAAGGCACGGCATGTTTTAGTGGGTGATATCACCACTCGCAAACTGGCCGAAGAGGCGCTTAAAGAATCTGAAGAGAAATACCGGCTTATTGTGGAGAACATAGGCGAAGGATTTGGTTTTGTAAACGCAAAAGAGCAATTTTTACTTGCCAATAAAGCTGCTGAAATGATTTTTGGCGTTGGACCTGGTTGCCTGGTGAATATGAATCTGAATCAGTTTGTCTCGAAAGAGCAATCTGAAATTGTTCAGAAAGAGACTTCTATAAGGACTAACGGAATTCAAAGTGTTTATGAACTGGATATTATACGACCAAACGGACAAATACGCACCATTGGTGTAACCGCCGTTCCTCAGAAGGATAAAGAAGGAAACTTTTTGGGAACGTATGGCATCTTCCTCGATATCACTGAGCGGAAACTGGCAGAAACAGCGCTTCTTGAAAGCGAGAAATTATTCCGGTCAGTTCTTGAGTCGGTTTCGCTCGTTGGCGTGATGTTGGATCGTAACGGAAGAATTACACTCTGCAATGATTTTCTGCTTGGTCTCACCGGCTGGACACGCGAAGAAGTGATGCACCAAAATTGGTTCGACAGGTTCGTTCCGGAAAAAATCCGGACAACACTTGAGCTTTTTCAAAGTTCCATCCAAAAAGATGAAATCACGGAACATTACGAGAATGAAATAATCACACGTACAGGCGATTTGCGATTGATCGCCTGGAACAATATCATCCTGCACGATCATTTAGGTGCAGTTTCCGGAATAGCTTCTATTGGCGAAGACATCACCGAACGCAAAAGGATGGAAGCTGAGGTCAAGTATAAAAACGAAGAGCTTCAGAAACTGAATGCCTCCAAAGACAAATTCTTTTCCATTATTGCACACGACCTGAAAAGTCCGTTCAATTCGATACTGGGCTTTAGCCAGATCCTCGAAGAACAAATGAAGGAAAAAGATTATACAGCAATCGAAAAGTATTCCAAAATCATCAACGATTCCTCACTAAGGGCGATGAACCTGTTGGCTAACCTGATGGAATGGTCGCGATCACAAACCGGCAGAATGGAATTCAAATTGGAATTTTGCGATATGGCTGTACTAATTCAAGAAGTAATACTTTTATTAAACGCGAGCGCTCTGCAAAAATCAATTACGATCGACCAGAATTTACCTCTCACTATCCGGCTTTTCGCCGATAAGGCCATGATGAGCACGGTCATTAGAAACCTGGTATCGAATGCTATTAAATTTACCATTCCGGGCGGAAGAATAACGATTTCGATGGAGCAAACACAAATGGAACATATTTTTATCGTGCAGGATACGGGTGTTGGAATTTCAAAATCAGGGATGGAAAAGTTATTCAGGATCGAAGAAAGCTTTTCAACGCCCGGAACCCAAAAAGAAAAAGGAACCGGCCTGGGATTAATTCTCTGCAAGGACTTCGTTGAAATGCACGGCGGAAAGATTTGGGTGGAAAGCGAACCGGGAATAGGGAGCGTATTTAAATTCTCGGTACCGGTATAATGGATTGATTGCTGACACTTAATACGGACTGGTTATTTGAAGCTTAACTTAATGACATTGCCCATCCGGGTCGAAATATATCAATTCATTTTGTTTTCTGCCCACGTATATTCCCTCTCCGGATTTGGAATTTCAAACATTGAGACTTAATTCTCATCCCTGCAGTATCATTTAAGACCTGAATAATGATTTTCTCCTGAAAGTTTAATCCTAACCTACACTTTCTTCCTCCATTTAAAGCAAGTTTCTATTCTGAAATGTTTTGTATAGTATATGAATTGCCCGTTTATGACATGTTGAAACGGGCAAATGGGGCATTCTGAAGTTTTACTTTCTCTGTTTAGGTAGCTCTTTCCGATGTTCAAGGCGGCAGATATGAGAGCGCGTGAAATTTAATGTTGTATAACAGGCTGGCATTCAGAGCAGCGAGGAAGTCGGAGGTGTTTTCTTCAAAAAAAGGTCAGATTAGGTTTGGAAAAGGCAAAAAGGTCTCTATATTTGCAGCCGCTAAAAACGCAATGAGTTCTGATAAAGGTTGGATTAGGTAAAGGGAAAATAAATAGGAATTTTCTTTTGGAAGTTTAAAAAAGCTTGTTAACTTTGCCACCCCGTTTGCAAGGTATGGTTTTCGAAAGCGGAAATCGGGCAGATCGGGAAATGAAAATTGATTTATTGAAATACGCTACAAAGGTTTCTTCGCAAGAGGAAATACCGGAAGTAGAGTATCAAAATATAGAATGAAAGTCGCAAGACGATGAAAAGTTCTTTGAAAATATTGGGAAAAGGAAAAACAAGTAAGGAAAACGCAAGTAGAAATTGAGTTTAGTCATAGAGCTGGAGAATATTTAAATTTTTAATTACAACGGAGAGTTTGATCCTGGCTCAGGATGAACGCTA
>CAILJH010000149.1 GCA_903834475.1 uncultured Prolixibacteraceae bacterium
GAACCTCAATTTCGGGAAATATGAGACCCTCATTTTCGTCCGAAACATGAATTTCACTTTTATAAATGTCATCGCGCGGACGATTTCTCTGCTCGCCATAAACCCAGGGCGCTGCCCTGGGCTATAATTTGCTGCCCTTTCAGGGCGTCAAAACGAAGGAATAAATACGACATTATTTTAGTCATATTACTTAATCAAAAATTTAATGGCATTAATATTTTCCAGAGTAAACCCGATTTCTTATTTGGCGGCTAAAATAGATTTGTACTTGTCGCGATTTGAATAAGCCAGAAACAGGTTCCCAAGCATAAAAACAACTCCAAGCGGCAGGCCTGAAGTATCCACAAAAGCATGGTACAAAAGAATATTCAGCATGATCGGGAAAATAACGATCGTGGCAAGCGGAACAAACCTTCCGGAAAGAAACGCAATGGCGCAAAGGAGTTCAAAGATTTTTACGGTTGGCATTAAATAAACCGAGGCGGCAATTCCGTCATTAAAAATTTTAGCACTACCTGACAATTCAGGCTGAGGAATTAATTTGAAGAAAAAAGCGATGGATGCGAAGGCAAACATCGAGCCCATCAGGACACGAACAATGATTACTGCGATTTTCATAGTGAATTAAATTTTAAATGATTGGTTATGAATGTGTTTATGATTTCTCCAGAATGTTTTTCAGGTTTGAAAGGCCGGTTCCGAGGTCATTCCCAACCATTTTTTCCATATTCATGAACAACAGCATCAGGTTCATCGGATACTTCATTTTACTGTCGAATCCCCATTTTACAATGGTTTCATTCGGTGAAACCGATAGGGTTGACATAGTGGCTTTTGCTACTCCGGCAAATGGTTTGATAAACCGGATTTCGAAATCAATGCGTTCACCTTCGGTGATTTTTTTGATTTCCTGCTCTCCCTGTCCCACATTTTTGTTATTGCTTTCCCAGGATGAAACGAATCCAACAGTACCGTCAGTACCCATAAAATCCTTTTTCATGTAGGGATCCATCAAGGCCCATTTGCTGAAATTGTCCTGATTTTTCAACAGTTTCAGGTAATCAAAAACAAGCTGTTTGGGTTTGCTGATGCTGATTTCACGACCAACGGAATAGTCTTTCTTCAGAAATAATGCAACGATCAGCAGCAATACAATCAAACCCAACAATCCGAGTAAAATGCTTAAAATTAAATTCATAAGTCCTTAATTTAGATTGATTTTTTAATGTCAGCTTAGCACTTTTTTTAATGTGTGTAATAACAAATCAAATCGAAATATTGTTGAGAGCGCGGTATTTTATTTTGATGGGTAAATTCAAATTGTCCTGAATTCGTCCGTGTGATTTTTGTGTTATTACCGGAAGATTATCTGGCCTACAGACAATTTTTATGATTGGTTTGTTCTTATTTTTACCGCCATTCATAACTGCAATTCAAGATGGCAATCAGATACGGGGTAATCGGGACAGGCGCTTTGGGCGGATTTTATGGTGGTAAGCTTGCAAAAGCCGGACAGGAAGTGCATTTTTTGCTTCGCAGCGACTTTGAGTATGTTCACGAAAGCGGCCTTCAGGTGGATTCGGTTGATGGAGATTTTCATCTGCCGAAAGTCAATGCATACCGGAGTAGTTCTGAAATGCCTGTTTGCGATGTGATTCTGGTTTGCCTGAAAACCACAGCAAACCATTCGTTGCCTGAGATTTTGAAGCCAATAATTCATTCTGAGAGTGTGGTGATTCTGATGCAAAACGGCTTGGGGCAGGAGGAGGATCTCTCGGTACAAGTTCCCGGCGTGGCCATAGGCGGTGGTTTGGCTTTTATTTGCTCCAACAAAATTGGTCCGGGACATATTCAGCATCTCGATTACGGACGAATCATCATCGGTTCTTACAATGTTCCAGATTCTGAAATTCTGAAAAGTCTGGTTCTTGATTTTCAGGCGGCAGGTGTTCCTTCCGAACTTTCACTCGATTTGAATCAGTCACGCTGGCAGAAACTAGCATGGAACATACCTTTCAGCGGATTGACGGTTGTTCTGGATACCAATACCGAAATGCTGATGCTCAATGAAAACAGCCGTCAGCTGGCCGAGGAACTGATGCTGGAAGTGATTCGTGGTGCCAACGCCTGTGGCGTTCCGCTGAAAGAATCGCTGGCCCGGCAAATGATTGATATGACCATGAAAATGAATCCATATGCTCCGAGCATGAAACTTGATTACGATTACCGCCGCCCGATGGAGATCGAATACATCTATTCAAAACCGGTGCAAGCCGCTAAAGCTGCTGGTTTCGAAATGCATCAGATTTCGATGCTCGAAAAGCAGTTGAGGTTCATTGAAGCTAAGCGGTTTGATTGGTAAAATTGAGTGACTGTTTAAATTTACAAAAAATCATAGAAATGGGGTTCAACCCTTTTAGGGTTGGATTATCATTTGTCTCATTTCCCGTGGGTTATCACCGTTCGACTGAGACTTCGGCGTGAGCTCAGTCGAACGCTCACACCGAAGCCCACGGTTATTCAAATTAAACCCATTCTGGGTTTATAATGAGTACAAGTCCGAAGGACTTGAATATGAATAACCTCCGGTGAAACCGGAGGTGTCAGAATACACAAAATCCGGAACCCCGAAGCGGGTTCAACATTGTATTTTATAAATTCAACCAGTTTCTCAATGAAATCTGTCTAAATTTATAACATGAAAAGACTTTTCATTGGTATTCCGATTCGATCAGACCGGGTTGTTCAGGAAACAGAAATCTGGAAGAAAGACCAGAATCTGAACCAGAATCTACTAAAATGGGTCAATCCTGAAAACAGGAACATAACACTAATCTTTCATGGAAACGCGGATGAATCAGTAATACATGAAATCCAGAAATTCGTTGAGATACAGTTTAAATTTTTCCCATAGGGAAAATATTTGGGTAGGAACAGATACAACCGGCATTTGTATTGTCCCGTACGGGACAAAATATTGGTGGATTTTCAGTCTTTCTACCCATATCAGGTTCCTAACGGAACCCAAAATATAAATTTAAACATTCTCTGAATTCACTGATTGAGCTGCATCAGGATACCGATTTCGGTTCGGTTTCTA
>CAILJH010000150.1 GCA_903834475.1 uncultured Prolixibacteraceae bacterium
AATATCGAGGACACGCACTTAACTGAAATTGAAAGAATTGAAAAACTATTTGCTTTGGTTATGGTTGCTTTTACCTGGGCATATCTGGTTGGTGATTATTTACACAGATACATCAAACCAATCCCAATCAAAAAGCATGGGAACAAAGCAAAAAGTCTATTCAAATATGGGCTGACTTACATTGCTTCTGTGCTGTTAAACGCTTTCTTTCAAGATGATATCGATATATTCAAATTTTTGTCATGTACTTAGATGTTTTTGGTAAAAAAAAACAGTAAGTAACATCGATATAAAAATGAAAAAGGCAAATACATCTCAGCGAAGTATTTGCCTTTTTATATTTCCACTAACCGAAGTTCAAGTATTTGTTTTATTCCAGATAGGTATAACCGTACAAACCTGAACGATAATTGGATAAGAATTCCTTACCTTCTTCAGCCGAAATGATTCCTGATTTTACAGATGAAGTTACCCAGGTTTCAACGGTACGAACCAGTTTCTTAGCATTATACTGAACGTAGTCGAGTACTTCTGCAACAGTTTCGCCATCGATAATCTGGTCGATGCTGTATCCTTTGTCGTCTACCGAAATGTGAACGGCATTGGTGTCTCCGAACAGGTTATGCAAATCGCCCAGAATTTCCTGATAGGCTCCTACCAAAAATACCCCGATGTAATAGGGTTCCTTGGCTTTTATTCCATGCACGGGTAAATAGTATGAGAAATTACGTGTCGAGATAAAATTGTCAATTTTGCCATCCGAGTCACAAGTGATATCCTGAATCGTGGCCGAACGTTCCGGCTTCTCATCCAGACGCTGTATCGGAATGATAGGGAAAATCTGATCAATAGCCCACGAATCGGGCAGTGATTGAAAAAGTGAAAAGTTGCAAAAATATTTATCCGACAACATTTTAGGCAGATAGAGAAGCTCTTCAGGAATGTGCTTTAATTCGCCGGTCATCTGATGTATTTCCTTGGTAATCGACCAGAAAAGTCGTTCGATCTGAGCTCTGGTTTTCAGATCGAGCAATCCCAAACTGAACCGATCGAGCGCTTCTTCGCGAATTTGCTGGGCATCGTGCCAGGTTTCCAGCATTTTTGGCTGATTGACCTGTTCCCATAATGAGAACAATTCGCGAACCAGTTCATGATCATCTTCCCGTGGTTCTTCATTTTCGTTCATTGTCGGAACACTGGCCGTTTCCAGAACTTCAAAAACCAGAACTGAATGGTGGGCGGTCAGCGAACGTCCCGATTCGGTGATGATGTTCGGATGAGGAATATTATTTTTATCGCTGGCATCGACCATGGTGAAAATGGCATCGTTCACATATTCCTGAATGCTGTAGTTCACGCTGCTTTCGCTGCTCGACGAGCGCGTTCCATCGTAATCGACGCCTAAACCACCGCCGATGTCAACAAATTCAACATTAAATCCTTTCAGGTGAAGCTGTACATAAAACTGAGATGCTTCGCGCATGGCCAGTTTGATGCGTCGTATTTTGGTAACTTGACTGCCAATATGGAAATGTACTAATTTCAGACAGTCTTTCATTTCTTTTTTTTCCAGATAGTCCAATGCTTCGAGCAATTCGCTGGAAGTTAATCCGAATTTGCTGGCATCGCCGCCTGAGTCTTCCCATTTGCCGCTTCCGGAACTGGAAAGTTTGATGCGAATACCGAGGTTTGGTTTTATTTTCAGACGATGGGCAATCTTGATTATGAGTTTAAGTTCGTTTAGCTTTTCAACCACCAGGTAAATCCGACGTCCCATTTTCTGAGCCAAGAGAGCCAGTTCAATGTAATTCTCATCTTTATATCCGTTGCATATAATCAGGGAATCGTTGTCGGTATTGATCGCAATAACAGCATGCAATTCTGGTTTGGAACCAGCTTCGAGGCCAATGTTGAATTTCTTGCCGTGACCAACAATTTCTTCGACCACCGGGCGCATCTGGTTCACTTTAATCGGATATACTATAAAGTTTTGAGCTTTGTAATCATATTCTTCGGCAGCAACTTTAAAGCAGCTGGCCATCTTTTCAATCCGGTTATCCAGAATGTCAGGGAAACGAAGCAACATCGGAGCTGAAACATCCCGCAGTTGAAGTTCTTCAACCAATTCGTGAAGATCAATCTGTATTCCGTCTTTTTTCGGAGTGACGGTTACATTTCCTTTTTCGTTGATAGAAAAAAAGTTGATACCCCATCCGTTGATGTTGTAAAGTTCAGCCGAGTCTTCAATACGCCATTTTCTCATTAAGGAAAAGTTAATTGTTTGTTGATACTCATTTTTAATGTCTGAAACCAGACAAAACGATCCGTTTTTAGTCCTGAAATTTGGTTTCTGAATATGAACAGGACCTGCAGATTTATTTTGCCGGAATCAGTAAGAGAAACTGAAACCTCAAATGCCGCTGCAAACCGCGCCAGTTCTAATCTAACCAAGATTTTTCAGTCGCGGTAAATGTAATAAAATATTGAAAATGATTCGTTTTTTTTTGATTGGTTGAAAATGTTGAACTATGGGTTTTCATAGGACTACATTTCATTTCATCCTATTCTTTATCAAATCTGGGCTTTGCCCCTGGTTTTTCAGTAGTCACGGAAGAAGTCCTGAAAGGACATTTCGTTTAAGCGCAGGGTGTCGTGAAACGAACCCCTGTGAATAGGAAAAACCTCTCATTTTAAAACATCTGCAAACTGTGCAGTCGTTTATACTTTCCATCCAGTTCAATCAGTTCGTCGTGCGTACCACGTTCCACGATTTCGCCTTCATGGAAAACGCAGATCAGGTCAGCATTTCTGACTGTTGAAAGCCGGTGCGCAATGACAATGGAAGTGCGGTTTTTCATCAAATTCTCGAGCGCATCCTGCACCAGCCGTTCCGACTCGGTATCCAATGCTGATGTTGCTTCATCTAAAATCAGGATTGGCGGATTTTTAAGAATGGCACGGGCAATGCTCAGCCGTTGGCGTTGTCCTCCGGAAAGTTTACTTCCGCGATCGCCAATCACGGTGTCATAACCATGTTCGGTTTCGATGATGAAATCGTGCGCATTAGCCACTTTAGCAGCTGCAATCACGTCTGACATCGTAGCGTTTTCTACTCCGAATGCTATGTTGTTGAAAATGCTGTCATTAAACAAAATGGCTTCCTGGTTCACATTCCCCATTAAATCGCGCAGATCGTGAAGTTTAAGGTCGCGCAGATCAACGCCATCAATCAGGATCTGACCTCCAATTACATCATAAAAGCGGGGAAGCAAATCAACAAAGGTTGTTTTTCCACTTCCGGACTGGCCAACCAAAGCAATAGTTTTTCCCTTTGGAATCTGAAGCGAAACATTATTCAGCACCGTTTTTTCTTCGTAGGCAAACGAGACATTGCGGTATTCGATCGTGTTTTTCAGTGTGCTTACTGATTGGGCATCTGGTGATTGTGGAATGGTGACATCGGCCAAAAGAATTTTGTCGATGCGGTCCATCGAAGCCAATCCCTTCTGAATGCTGTAAAGTGCAGTAGAAAAAGCCTTTGCCGGATTGATGATCTGATAGAAAATGCCCAGATAGATTATAAATGCGGAACCGGAAAGTTCACTGTTTTTATCCAGAATTAAGGTGCCACCATACCAAACTACAATGATAATGACAATGGTTCCCAACAATTCGCTAAGTGGAGATGCCATTTCCCTCCGGCGCATCAGCCGGTTCATGATGAGGCGATAATCGTGCAATTCAGAATTGAAGCGGGCATTCATTTTTTTCTCGGCATTAAAAGCCTTGATGATACGAAGTCCGCCAAGTGTTTCTTCAACAACTGTCAGGATCATTCCCATTTTATCCTGTCCTTCACGGGAGACTTTTTTCAATGATTTTCCAACTTTTCCGATTATGAATCCGGCTACAGGAAGCACCAGAAAGATAAAAAGTGTCATTCTTGTACTCATGACCAGCATTGAAATGAGTAAAACCAGGATAATGATGGGGTTTTTCAGGAACATGTCCAGCGATGACATGACAGAGTTTTCGACCTCGGTAACGTCGCCGGTTATGCGCGAAATAATGTCTCCCTTGCGTTCTTCAGAAAAAAACGGAAGAGCCAGTTTTAGCATTTTGCTAAAAATTTGTTCCCTGATGTCTTTAACCACACCATTCCTGATATAGATGGCTTCGAAGGCTCCCAGGTAATAAAATCCGACCTTCATGCAAGTTGCCAGAATTACAAAAAATCCAACAAATAAAAGTGTCAGACCAGCTCCATGGGCATCCTTAAACAGGGTGATATAATAATACAGATTGTGGAATACAGCATCTTTGGTCATCTCCCAAGGTACCAGTGTGTGGATATCTTTGGCGGTGTCGAACAAAATATCCAGAATCGGAAACATCATGGTCATGGAGAATACCGTGAACAAGGCTGAAAGCAGGTTGAACAGAAAGTTAAGTAATAACTGCTTTTTGTATGGAGGTATGAAACGCTTTAAGATCTTGAAAAAGTCCTTCATTCGGTAGTGAAATGGTCAGTGTAAAACTTTAAAATGAGTTGCTTATTGTGTGATTAAAAAATTCCGGTGTAATTCTGCGGTGTGATCTTTTTCAATTCGTTCTTCAGTGAATCGGAAATTTCGAGCGAATCAATAAACTCATGTATTGCTTCCCGGTCGATTTTCCGGTTCACGCGGGTCAGGTTGCGAAGTGCTTCGTAAGGATTTGGGTAGCCTTCGCGACGCAGAATGGTCTGAATGGCTTCAGCAACAACTGGCCAGTTTTTCTCCAGGTCAGCATCAATAGCGTCGGCATTCAGCAGCAACTTGTTTAAGCCTTTCATAGTCGAATTGATCGAAATCAACGAGTGAGCAAACGGAACCCCAATATTTCTCAGGACGGTTGAATCGGTCAGGTCGCGCTGAAGTCGTGATACCGGAAGTTTAGCCGATAAATGTTCGAACAGCGCATTGGCCAGACCAATATTTCCCTCTGAATTTTCAAAGTCGATCGGGTTAACTTTGTG
>CAILJH010000151.1 GCA_903834475.1 uncultured Prolixibacteraceae bacterium
ATCATCGCCAAGGGAGATGCCAAAATCAAACTGCTTTTCTCTGTTAAGTACATTGATCGTCTTCACCGCGGCGTTAAGAACCTGGGTCGTCAAAAGCATGGCTCCCGAATAGCATGAAACATTGACGTTTTTGTACCCGGAATAAATGGCCTGGGTAGGTGTTTCCTTGTCGGAAAGATGAATATCTGACATGGTAAAGAACCTCAACAGGTTTGCAGTTTTTGTAACCGATCCACTGGAATATCCGGTCGGCATGATGTCCAGCCTTTTTTGATACGGCACTCCGGGACCGTATTGCCAGCCACCATATCCGTACAGGTCATATTTCGAAATTTCGTAAGCATAGATTGGAGGCGGAAAAGGAGAAATGGTATTGGGGACTACTGTACGGGAAAGTGTTGTATAGCCCCCGGCGTTTGTTGGAATATATGTGCCGTCGTCCTTCCTGCAGCTATTGTTGAACATGACGATAAATGCCATTGCTGTGAATGAGTAAATCCAGGTTCTGCTGCTCGTTTTCATGTCAGTTTAAGATTATTGTTTTATAAAATTCTTTAGGGCACTTCTGAAAACTACTTTTTTTGATGCTGGTGTAGATACAAATATAGGTAGTTATCAGACGATATCCTACTAATTCAAAGAAAAATGTATATTTGATTTGCCTGTTGCGGTTACATATCGGTTGATTTTTCTGATATAAATGCCCTATTTTTGCACGGTACTTATTTACAATCAAAATGTATGTCCAATCCCCAAAAATATAAATGCACCGTTTGCGGCCATGTGTATGATCCTCAATTTGGCGACCCTGATTCGGGTATTGCTCCCGGTACCGCTTTTGAAGATATCCCCGCCGATTGGGATTGCCCGATTTGTTCGGTCGGAAAGGCGGATTATGTGAAGATGCCGTAGGATTAATTTCGGATTTCGGATTTCGGATTTCGGATTTTTGGTTTACCTTTGATCTGCCAATTTATACCGGATATCATGGAAAACAGCATCAAAGGGACCAAAACAGAAAAGAACCTGCTGAAAGCATTTGCAGGGGAGTCGCAGGCAAAAAACCGTTATACCTTTTATTCCAAACAGGCAAAAAAGGAGGGTTTTGAACAAATAGCCGCCATTTTTGCCGAAACGGCGCTGAACGAAGAAAGTCATGCAAAAACCTTTTTTCGTTTTCTCGAAGGAGGCCCGGTTGAAATTACTGCAACCTACCCGGCAGGTATCGTTGGTTCAACAGCCGAAAACCTACGAGCGTCGGCAGCGGGGGAACATGAAGAGTGGGCCGAACTCTATCCGGAATTCAGCAAAATTGCGGATGAGGAGGGGTTTCCAAAGGTGGCCATCGCCTTCAAACTGATCGCCGCCATCGAAGGACACCATGAAAAGCGCTTTCGCAAACTTTTGGCCAACCTTGAAGCAAACAGGGTCTTTGAAAAGGATGAAAAAACACATTGGGTTTGCCGGAAATGCGGACACATCCATTATGGCATGAAAGCGCTCCAAAACTGCCCGGCATGCAACCATCCGATGGCCTATTTCGAGGTGGTGCAGGAGAACTATTAATCGAATGACGAATGACGAATGACGAATGACAAGTGACGAATGA
>CAILJH010000152.1 GCA_903834475.1 uncultured Prolixibacteraceae bacterium
GCAGATAGTAGTTTGTCATTCTTTTTCGTTTTTGGTACGATAGTAAATGTTTTACGTGGTGAATCATCGGGAGGTGCCTGACAATTAATTAGCCAGTCCAAATTCTTTCTGTCATAATCGGGGAAACGTTCATCGCCAATTAATCGGTTCAACCACTGGTTGGTGACTTCTATTTCAAGTTTATTTCCTCCGGACTTAATAATTTTAGTGATATCAATGCGATAAGGCGGTTTCCAGAGTGTTTCAAATTCTTTACCATTCAACTTTACTTTCGCAAATATCTCAACTTGCCCAAGATTCAAGAATATCTGATTAGTTGAAATTTCAGATTTTGAGATAGTAAACTCTTTTTTGTAAACTGCGGTACCCGAGAAATATTTGATTTCGTCATTGGAACTTTCGTTCCAGGGTTTCAAACTATCCATGACAACTGGTTGTTTCGGCCCCCAATAAGTATCGAAATTTACCGTCCATTTTCCATCAATAACAACCTGGCTAAAGCTTGGTTTCTGCGTTGAAAGACCTCTTAAACTTGTCGGTTTGCGGAAAACAACAAAAACAGAACCCACCGGATCCATTGACAATTGAACTTCGGTAGTCCCATTATCAAGAACTTTCCAGTTGGCAGCGTCAGTAATTGCTCCGGTAGATGGATTCCAGATTTCTGGTTGTTTTCCACTTACACGAAATTGAATGGAAACTTCCTGTGCCTCTTTTATCTGGTTAGAAATAAAATAGTAATCGTCATTGCCGATTTTTGTACGGTTAAACAGAAAACCGGCATTTAATTTGCAATCAGGAACAATCGTTTTCAACCCATTATCCAATTCTTTCAGCTCGTGAATTTTTCCACTTTCCCAATATTTATTTGATAATGCCTGAAGGGTTCTATCGGCTTCTTCGGCATTTTTCAAGGATGGAGAACGCAACGGTTTCGGAGCGTAAATTCTGGCTCCTTTGTCAGCCAATTCGCACAAAATAGCCACATGCTCAGGAAGCATTAAATCGGCACGTTTAAGGTACAAAATTTTGTAACGGGTGTCCAAAAGTCTGCCTTTGTAGGTCACTCTGATATCCCCTTTTGAATCAACTGAAAGATCTTTCAACGAATTAATATTACCAAGATCGGTATTAATGTCTGATAAAAATGGGATATCGAGTGGTTCTTTCCCTTCCAGGAAACAATTAAATCCACGCTCGTCGCCATAAAGTACGAGTACATCAGCCTGATAAGTACCTTTTTGGAATATATATTGGCAGCGGGCAATATAGTCCATCCATGCACGTGATTTCGGATACCATGTATTGTTTCTATGAAAATTTGAACCATAGGGACCGAAGCTCATACCTGGTTTTACAGAGTCATTCCACGGTTGATGAACAAAAGTGTGGAAATAATAGCGATTGGTTCCTCTGGCAAAAGCCTCGTCGCCGATAGATTTCAATGAATACGGATTGTCGCTGTAATTGCCATTTATAGCGGTAAATGACTCGGCGCCAACTATTGATTTACCGGATAAATGAGCTCCGGAAGGAATAACTTGTGAGGTCCATGCCCAAACACCGCTGCTGAGATTACCACCGGTCCAAAATTCCGTCATCGGTATATCGGCTATCATCGAACTTGTTGAAGCATCAAAATTGCCGCTTCCGTAAGGTTCAAGTGCAAATTTCAAACCTTGTTTGTGGCATTTTTCAGCAAAATATCCAAAATAATTCTCCTGCATCAATTCGGCAGCTGTCGTACGAAAATCCCACAAAACACGTTCAGTAGTTTCAGTATTATCAATAACCCAACCGGTAA
>CAILJH010000153.1 GCA_903834475.1 uncultured Prolixibacteraceae bacterium
CTGACGGACTTGCATCAGGCAGAGAATAATCATATTCTATTCAGTTGACAACAATTACAAGGATGTTGATTAACGCTGCCAATGATGTTCTGACTGTCATAGAAACCCGAGCATTGAAGGTGCAGTAGTTCATAACCGGAGGTCGTTGCTGAAAAAATAGATGTTCTAATTTAAGTTCCAGTCGCGACTTTGAGTTGTACGCTGGAAAAAACAAACCAATCAACCAAAACCAAACCGATGAAACGATTACTGATTTTCTTCTTTTTTCTTTTTCCTTATTTCTGTCAGGCACAATCCAAATCCAGTTCAGTAATACCGGATGTACTGGAGGCGTGGATTCCGGCCAATATTCAGATTTCCGGTTATCTCGGGGAAAAGATCGATTTGTGCATTAATCAGCGCATCAAGAAAGAGGATGTTGCACAACTGATAGAACCGTTTAAATCGAGGAATGAAACGAGCCGCTGGCAATCCGAATTCTGGGGAAAATGGATTCTTTCAGCTATAGCAGCATACGAATACAATCACGATCCTGAATTGCTGAAAATTATTCAGAATGCCGTTTCACGATTACTGGAAACCCAAACTCAGGATGGTTACATCGGGAATTATGCTCCGGAAGCGCAGTTGAAGAACTGGGATATCTGGGGCCGGAAATACACTTTGCTTGGTTTGCTGGCATATTACGACATTTCTGCTGATCAAAAAGCACTGGAGGCTGCTAAAAAACTGGCCGATAACTTGCTGACACAAGTTGGTCCCGGAAAAGCTGACATTATAAAAACCGGCAATTTCCGCGGGATGCCGAGCAGTTCAATTCTCGAGCCGATGGTTCTGTTGTACCGGCATACCGGTGAAAAGCGCTACCTCGATTTTGCCAAATATATTGTGGAGCAATGGGAAACTGTTGATGGTCCGAAACTGATCAGCAAAGCTGCTGATGGAGTTGCGGTGGCCGATCGTTTTCCGAAACCGTCCAATTGGTGGTCGTGGGACAACGGCCAAAAGGCCTATGAAATGATGTCGTGCTACGAGGGATTGCTCGAACTTTACCGGATTACCGGCGAACTAAGCTACCTGAAATCGGCAGAAATGGCTGTTCAGAACATCATCGAAACTGAAATTAATGTGGCCGGTTCAGGAACAGCTTTCGAGTGTTTTTACCATGGTTACCAAAGGCAGACCGATCCGACCTACCACACCATGGAAACCTGCGTGACTTTCACCTGGATCAAATTGTGCAACAACCTGCTGCGCCTGACCGGAAATCCGAAGTATGCCGACCAGATTGAAAAGTCGGTTTACAATGCTTTGATGGCTTCCATGAAATTCGACGGTTCGCAAATTGCCAAATACAGTCCGTTGGAAGGAATGCGCCACGAAGGCGAGGAGCAATGCGGTATGCACATTAACTGCTGCAATGCCAATGGTCCGCGCGCTTTTACCCTGATACCCAAAATGGCTCTGATGACGTCCGGAAACGAAATTTTCATGAATTTGTACAGCCAGTCATCGGCATCTATTCAGCTCAATCCTAAAAATAAAGTGACACTTATTCAGGCGACGACTTATCCTGAAACCGGTCAGATTAAAATCAGCATTCAACCTGAAAAGCCGGAAATTTTCACACTTTCCCTTCGCATTCCTGAATGGAGTAATCAAACTTCAATTACGGTGAATGGTAATCCGGTAGAAGGAATTCATTCCGGAACTTATTACAAAATAAAACGAGGGTGGAATAAAGATGATCAGGTCGTTTTGAATCTTGATATGACCGGCCGGATGATCACGCTCAACGGGTATCAGGCACTTCTTCGCGGCCCGGTCCTTTTGGCGCGCGACTCACGTTTTGGCGATGGATTTGTGGATGAAACAGCTGTTGTGCAAAGCAAGGCAAACATGGTCGAACTTCTTCCATCGGCTGAAAAGCCGGATCATGTATGGATGTCGTTTACTGCTCCTTTGGTTTTGGGAACCGATCTGGAAGGTGATTCCCGCAATCCAAGGCAGATTCATTTCTGCGATTTTGCCTCGGCCGGAAATACCTGGAGCCCCGATTCGCGTTACCGGGTTTGGATCAGGCAAACCCTGAATGTGATGAATGCAGTTTATAAAGGATATTGAGACATAGAAAAGAAAAATAAGAAAAAGGGAAAGTGATCAGTCGTATTTGCCAGTACAAGTTATAGAAGATGCCGAACCGCGGAGCGGTGAAAGTATTGTAGTTAGGATTGAATACACATTAAATTCGTCCGGGCAAAAATGTTCGTAAAGGAGTCTATACAGTTTCGGACGAAATGGAATCAGAACTAAAAATGAGAATTGAGTTAGAATTTTTTCACTTATTATTCTGGTATTAATTTCCTGAAAAGATTCAGGATAACCACTCAAATTTGTACCTCAAATATTATCAACATTCATGGTTAAAGAATCAATTTTCAAAAAATTAAAATTTGGAATTTCAGGCGAAAATCTGGTAGTAAATGCTCCGGAAGAATATTTGTCAATTCTTGAAGGTAGTGAATTTGATACCACGCCGGATGATGCCAAACTCGGGAAATACGATTTTGTGCAGGTATTCGCTTCTTCACTGGCTGAGATGGAGTCATTGGTGAAACAAGTGGCCAAAGCCGGCAAAGACGATTGCCTGTTTTGGGCCTGCTATCCGAAAAGCATTGGTAAAGAAAGATACGATCTGAAACGGGAAACCGTTTGGTCAGCACTTGGATTGGCCGGACTGCGGCCTGTTTCGCAAATTGCCATCGACGAAAAATGGACTGCCTTGCGCGGCCGTGATCCGGAATTAGTTGGAAAATAAATCAAAACATATGATATTTCAGAAAATAGTTCTCATAGATTCATGCGGCCTGACAAGTCCGGTAATGGAACAAATCACTCTGCTTTCCAAAGAGCCGGTCGTTATTTACAATGATTATCCGGATACAGATACCGAAATCTTAAAACGGATCGGCGATTCAGATTGCGTTCTGGTGAGCTGGCGGACCAAGGTGAATGCTGAAGTCATACAGGCTTCTCCAAAACTCAAATACATTGGGATGTGCTGTAGTTTGTACGATGAAAAATCTGCCAATGTAGATATTCTGCAAGCCCGAAAACAGGGAATTGTTGTTCAGGGAGTCCGCGATTACGGTGACGACGGAACACTCGAATTCATTTTTGCCGAACTGATTTATTTGATGAAAGGTCTTGGCAGCCGCCAATGGCAGGTCGACAACCGTGAATTGCGTGGAAAAACCATGGGGATCATCGGGATGGGTACTTTGGGTACAATGGTTGCACGGACTGCAAAACATTTCGGGATGAAGGTGTTTTATTTTAACCGGAGCTGCAAACCGAACCTGGAAACCGAGGGCTTTCATTTTTTGCCGCTGAATGAATTGCTGGAAACCTGTGACATAATCAGCACCCATTTACCGAAAAACTCGAATGTGCTGGGCGCTCAGGAATTCAGGTACAAAAAACCGAATTCCATACTTGTGAATACTTCCATCGGACTGACTTTCGACAAAGAAGCTTTTCTTGGATGGATTTCCGGTGATCCGACTTCGTTTGCCATTTTCGATGGACCGGGAATCGGAGAACACGAGGAGGAATTCTCGAAATATTCGAATATCATGATCTCCGGCCGTTCATCAGGATTTACACTTGAGGCACAATCAAGACTTTCTGAAAAAGTGCTGGCAAATATGTGTGATTTTTTAGCCCTTGAAACGAGTTCGGTGCTGTCGGATTAATCGTTTTGGAGGGGCAAGAATCCATGTCTTTCGGTCATTTTTCATACTACTCAGCGAATTAATAAATCGTTATATTGCACTATCCGGATTCTGGTTGAACCCAGACGGCCGGGCAATCGCGATCCGGCGGTAAAATAACTACAATTAAATCTAAACCATGAAACGATACGCTGTTCTGACTCCAATTATAATTCTGCTGCTTTGTTTGTCTTCTCTCAAAAGCAATGCAGCGTTTTCAGCAAAAAACCTGAAAGCCAACATTAGCGAAAATTCCGTTAAGGCCGGAAGTTTCAGGCCTCAATTTAGCTGGAAAATGAATTCCGGACAGCGGAACCAGTCTCAAACTGCCTACCGAATTTTGGTCACCGATAATTCGGATGATTTAAATGCTTTGAAAGGGAACGTATGGGATTCAGGGAAAATAAACTCCGGTCAATCGGTTTTGGTGGCAGGTGCATTTGAATTAAAGTCCGCACAGACTTATTTCTGGAAAGTTAAAATCTGGAATCAGGATGATCAGGAATCGGAATGGAGCGATCCGGCCAGCCTGAAAACCGGACTCTTTCAGCAGTCCGACTGGAAAAATGCGCAATGGATTGGCTATGAGGATTTGGCAACCGAAAAGCGAATGGTTCCCGGAGTGCATGGAAACGGCGATAAACTGGGGGATAAATGTATGGATCGACCGGTCGTTCCAATGTTTCGAAAAGAATTTAATCTGGAGAAACGAATCAAATATGCGACTTTATACATTTCCGGATTGGGGCAGTATGAAGCTACACTCAACGGGCATAAAGTTGGAAATGCATTTCTAAGTCCCGGCTGGACAAACTACGACAAAACAGTCTTTTATAATGCCTATGATGTGACCGGAATGCTGCACAGCGGCAAAAATGCAATTGGTGCAATGGTCGGAAATGGTTTTTACAACATCAACCGCGAACGTTAC
>CAILJH010000154.1 GCA_903834475.1 uncultured Prolixibacteraceae bacterium
CCACCAACAACAGCCACCACTACCGCTAACATAACCGCCAAAGACATTACGGTTACAGCAGCAATGACAAGTAAGATTTATGACGGCAGCACGAGTTCGGCAGGAGTTCCAACAGTCAGTCCGGCACTTTTGTCAGGTGACGCAGCAAACTTCACTCAGGCATTTGACACGGAAGCAGCAGCTACAGGAACTAAAAACATCATTCCAACTGGCTTGGTGACCGACGGCAACAGCGGACTCAACTATGCAGTTACATTTGTTCCGATTACAAACGCTACCATAACAAGGAAAAATACGACCGGAACCATCACTTCTCCGAATAAAGTCTATGATGGAACCACGACGGCAACCATATCGAACTATTCGCTTTCGGGAGTAATCTTTGGAGATGTTGTAACCCTTTCAGGCAATGCAACATTTGCTGATAAAGTTGTTCAGAACGGGAAAACCGTAACCGCCTCTGATTTGACATTAGGTGGGGTTAAAAACGGAAACTACGTACTTACTTCTACAACAGCCAGTACCACTGCAAACATCACATCCAGGACATTAGTTGTAACCGCACATGGTGTTTCACGGGTTTATGACCAGGGAAATGTAGCCGCGGTTACCTTTACAGACGACCGTATTTCAGGTGATGTTTTTACCTACAGCTATACCGCAACTTTCGCAAATGCAAATGCAGGAACCGGCAAATCGGTTTCGGTTACTGGTATTTCAAAGGCTGGCACTGATGCAGCTAATTATACCCTATCATCTTCAACAGGTTCAACAACGGCTGATATCACACAAAAGGCTCTGGTGGTCAACATCACTGCTGACAGCAAAGATTATAACGGCACGCCAGCTGCAGTAACCCATGCATCAATCACCAGCGGACTTATAACGGGTGATGTTGTATCGGCAAGTTCTACTGGAGGTGCTTTCAATGATAAGACTGCAGGTATAGCCAAACCGGTTACTGCCAATGTAAGTATATCGGGCACTGATGTTGCCAACTACTCGGCCAACACAACGGCTTCTACCACGGCCAGCATCAACACAATTGCCCTGGTCATTGGCATCACCGCTGAAGACAAAAATTATGATGGCACTCGTACTGCTGTAACCCACGCGTCAATCACAAGCGGACTTATATCAGGAGATATTGTATTGGTGTCTTCTGCAAACGGTTTGTTCTCAGATGTAAATGCTAACACGAATAAAGACGTTACTGCGGATGTCAGTAAATCAGGTACTGATTCAGGCAACTATACAGCTAATTCTACGGCTTCGGCAACGGCAACCATCAACAAAGCCAATGCAGTTATCGTTGTTACACCGTACAGTGTAAACTATGACTATTCGGCACATACAGCTACTTTCACAGCTGTTGGTGTTGAATCAACACCGGCTAACCTTGTTGATCGGATGATTGTCAGCGGAACAATGCATACCAATGCCGGAACCTATAACGGTGATATCTGGTCTTTTTATGGAAACGACAACTACAATGCAATCAGTGGAACGGTTAACGATGCCATCGCAAAGATTGATGCAACGATTGCAGTAAGTGGTTTCAGCGGAACTTATGATGGCAATGCTCATGGTGTTGTCAGCAGTTCAGCTACAGGTCAGGCTTTTGAAAATTTCAATTCATTGCTTCATGTTGCCACTACCACTTATACCAATGTTCCTGGCGGATCAGTTGCCTGGACATTCGATGGTGATACCAATTATAAATCAGCAAGTGGTACAGCTACGGTAACGATTACCAAAGCCAATGCAGTGATCGCAGTTACACCTTACAGTGTGAATTATGACGGAACAGCACACACCGCTAATTTCACAGCAGTTGGTGTTGAATCAACACCGGCTGACCTTACCGGTTTGATGACTGTTAGCGGAACAACCCATACCAATGCCGGAACTTATACCGGTGATGCCTGGTCTTTTGCAGGTAACACCAACTACAATGCAAGCAGCGGAACGGTAAACAATACGATTGCCAAGATTGATGCAACAATAGCTGTAACCGGATTTAGCGGAACTTATGACGGAGCTGCCCATGGAGCAAGTGGAACAGCCACCGGACTGGCAGCTGTAAATCTTGGTTCATTGCTTCATGTCGCTTCTACCACCTATATCAATGTGCCTGGCGGATCAGTAGCCTGGACATTCGATGGTGATACCAACTATAATTCAGCAAGTGGTACTGCTACGGTTACGATTACCAAGGCCAATGCAGTTATCGCAGTTACACCATACAGTGCTGCTTATGATGGTTCGGCTCATACCGCTACGTTCACAGCAGTTGGGGTTGAATCAACACCGGCTAACCTTGCCGGTTTGATGACTGTCAGCGCCACAACACATACCAATGCCGGAACTTATGCCTCAGATTCCTGGTCATTTGCAGGAAACACGAACTACAATACTGCTGGTGCCACAATTACAGATGTGATCAGTAAGATTGATGCTACGATTGCAGTAAGCGGTTTCAGCGGAACGTATGATGGCAATGCACATGGTGTTGTCAGCAGCTCGGCAACAGGCCTGGCTTCTTTAGATCTTGGTTCATTGCTGCAAGTTGCAACGACTACTTATACCAATGTTCCTGGCGGATCAGTAGCCTGGACATTCGATGGAAATACGAACTATAAATCAACAAGTGGTAGTGCTACGGTAACGATCAACAAGGCCAATCTTGCAGTAACAGCAGTTGCATCTGGCATCACTTATGGTGGTTCAGCTCCGGTTGTTTCGGTTACCTATGGCAGTTTCCAGAATGGAGAGAATTCATCAGTTCTCGATAATGTTGGATTTACATTAGGAACAGATTACACGCAATGGAATAATGCCGGAACTTACCATACAACCATTTCGGCTGGTACAGCAACTGACAACAATTATAACTTCACGCCGCTTAATACAAGCACATTTGGAGTTACCAAAGCCAATGCAGTCATTGCGGTTACACCTTACAGTGTAAACTATAATGGTTCGGCGCATACCGCCGCATTCACAGCTGTTGGTATTGAACCAACTCCAGCAGACCTTACCGGTTTGATGACTGTTACTGGAACCACGCATACCAATGCCGGAACCTATACTGGTGACGCATGGACTTTTGCTGGGAACACCAACTACAATGCAAGCGGCGGAACGGTTAACAATGCGATTGCCAAAATTGATGCAACGATAGCAGTAAGCGGATTTAGCGGAACTTATGACGGAGCGGCCCACGGAGCAAGTGGAACAGCCACCGGATTGGCTGCTGTAAATCTTGGTTCATTGCTTCATGTTGCAACCACCACCTATATCAATGTACCGGGAGGTTCAGTAGCCTGGACATTCAATGGTGATACCAACTATAATTCAGCCAGTGGCACTGCTACGGTAACGATTACCAAGGCCAATGCAGTTATCGCAGTTACACCTTACAGTGTAACCTATGACGGAAATGCACATACAGCTTCTTTCACAGCTATTGGTGTTGAATCAACGCCTGCTAACCTTGCCGGGTTGATGACTGTCAGCGCAACAACGCATACCAATGCCGGAACTTATGCCTCAGATTCCTGGTCATTTGCAGGAAACACGAACTACAATACAGCAGGTGCAACAATTACAGATGCCATTGCCAAGATTGATGCAACCATTGCAGTAAGCGGATTCAGCGGAACGTATGATGGCAATTCACATGGTGTTGTCAGCAGTTCAGCAACAGGTTTGGCTGCTGTAAACCTTGGTTCATTGCTTCATGTTGATGCTACCACCTATAATAATGTGCCGGGAGGATCAGTAGCCTGGACATTCGATGGAAATACCAACTACAATGCAACAAGCGGTAATGCTACGGTAACGATCAACAAGGCCAATCTGACTATTACTGCCGGAAACAAATCAAAAGATTATGGTGCAGCACTTCCAACGCTGACAGTAAGCTATACAGGTTTGTTGAATGGCGCATTAGCTCCGACTACCGTGCCGACAATCAGCACAACGGGTTTGGCTACCAGCGGATTCGGAACTTATCCGATTACTGCAAGCGGTGCAGCCGATATTAACTATACTATTTCGTATGTAGCCGGTACGTTGACGGTTAATAAAGTTGCCCTGATGATCACTTCGGATAATAAATCTAAAATCTATGGTGATGCAATTCCAGCGCTGACATTACACTATACCGGTTTGGTGAATGGTGATTTGGCTACGGCCACACCAGCTACCGCTTCTACTTTAGCTACGGCTACAAGTTCTGTCGGCACTTATCCGATTACTGCAAGCGGTGCTGTCGATGCAAACTATACCATCAGTTATACTGGCTCAAACCTGACCATCACAATCAGAGATTTGCACTTATTTACCTTTGCTGCCAACAGCAAAGTGTACAATGGGAACCAGATCGCTACCGGGATGGGTTGGCAGGATGACCGAATTGGAAACGATGAACTTTCGTTTGACTGGAACGCTGCATTTGATTCGAAGAATATAGGTGACCGGTCAGTTGTTTATACCAATATTGTATTGTTTGCAGGAGCCAATAAAGACAATTATCATCTGGTCACAACTTCCGGAACAGCTACTGCAACTATTTCTCAACGGCCGCTGGCAATTACACCTGTCGGAATCGACAAGGTATATGATGGAACTGCTACTGCAACAGTTACCTTGTCTGACAACCGTGTATCAGGTGATATTTTTACCTCAACATATACCGCTGCGACCTTTGATAACCAAAGTGTTGCCACAGGCAAACCGGTAAGTGTAAGTGGTATTTCAATCAGCGGAACCGATTTTGGCAATTATGTCGCAAGTATTACTACCACCACAACAGCATCGATAACGAGAAAAGAGCTAACCATAACAGGACTTACTGCTCAAAATAAAGACTATGATGGCAACACTTCTGGCACAGTAACAGGTACTGCTGTATTATCGGGAGTTGTTTCTCCTGAAGTGGTTACCCTTGCCGGAACACCAGTTGCAACTTTTGCATCAGCAAGTGCCGGTAATGATATTGCTGTCAGTGTTTCAGGATATAGCATTTCAGGCGCAACAATCAGTAACTACACCTTGGTTCAGCCAACAGGTTTAAAAGCCAACATTTTACGCAGTATCCAGAATATTAATTTAACCCAGGGCTGGAACATTATTTCATTTAATGTACTTCCGTCCGATTTAAACCTGAAAGCAATTTTCCAACCGCTTATTGATGCCGGGAAATTACTCAAGGTAATGAATGAGTCGGGTCTTGCAATTGAGAATTTCGGTGGATCAGACTGGCTTAACTTTATAGGAAATTCAGCCTCTACTGAAGGCTACAAAGTAAAGGTTAGTGCAGCGACAAGCATGACTGTTCAGGGAACTGCACTTGTTTTACCACTTGATATTCCGCTTAAAACCGGATGGAACATTATTTCGTTTCCAAATACTTCACCACAAAATGCAAAGGATGCCGTGCAGGCTTTGATTGATGCAGGCAAACTGGTTAAAGTAATGGATGAAGCAGGTCGTGCTATAGATTACTTCGGAGTTTCGGGTTGGTATAATTTTATTGGAGACTTTGTCGCCGGTAAAGGTTATAAGGTGAAAGTAAACGCTAATTGTACCCTTACAATTTCTGATACTTCTCCAAGATCAGCAGAGATTATTCCACAAGTACTGGCCTCGTCTTATTTCCGCACGATATATCAGGGAAATGGATACGACCACATGAATGTGAACCTGATCGATCTGTCGACCTCCGTGATGAAAGCCGGAGATGAGATTGGAATATTTGATGGTGCCAATTGTGTTGGTTCTGCTATGATTAACTTCGAAAACATTGCCTTTGGAAAAATGAGCATACCAGTTTCATGTAATGATGGATTGTCTCAAACAGTGAATGGTTTTATTTCGAACAATACTTTGAGCTTTAAAGTCTATCGTAACGGACAGGATTTCAAATTAACATTTACTTCGGTTGACAATGCTGCAATGAAATTTGCACCAGGTACTTCGTTATTCATTGCTGCATCGGCTGAATCGATTACACAAACAGCTAATTTGAGTAATGTATTCGATGTAAAATGCTACCCAAATCCATTTGCTGAAGAACTGACTGTTGAAACTACTACACCGGCAGGCAAACCTTTGGATATTGCGATTTATGATCTGATGGGACAGAAGGTAACCGATCTTTACCGTGGCATTTCAACTGGTTACGATCAGATTAAATGGAATGGAACTAATGGTCAGGGAACAAAAGTTGTACCTGGGATCTATTATGTGCGCTGCAATGGTCAGGCAGGTAAAGGGATCATTAAAAAATAGTAACAATTTAACTTCAATACTATGAAAAACTATTTATTGCTTACATTAATAATCCTTTTATCTCTAAAGGGATTAGGTCAGAGCCACTTTGCACCGGCCAACTCAGGCGGATATTATGATTACATGAATGTTTATGTTTATTCCGCAAAAATTGGCTTTGTAACTCTGCAGGCAGGTGATGAGATTGCAGTCTTCGATGGATCTGTTTGTGCCGGAATGGTGGCATTAGGCAGCGAGTTAAGCGCAATAACACCTATTCAGGCTGGAAAATCAGACGGAAGCCCAATAAATGGGTTCACTTCAGGCAACAGTATTTCCATCCGGATATGGGATTCAAGTGCAGGTATTGAATACACTGCCGCCATTCAGTTTACCACTCCAGACGGAAGTGGCACTGTTAGTGCAGTAACATTTAACATCGATCCTGGTTCAGCATTTGTCAGACTGACCACACCACGTCAGCTTACAATCAACCTGACCGCTCCGAATAAGGAATATGACGGGACAGATGCCGCCACTGGTGGATATACCGTAGCTGGAGATCCTATTAGTGGTAGTGTTACAGTTGGTGTAACCAATGCCAAATTCGACAACAAAAATGTTGGTAATGGCAAAGCCGTTACAGCAAATATTGCAATTTCTGGAGCAGATGCCTCGAATTATACCGTTAATGCCACTGCTTCAACAACAGCAAATATCACTGGCAAACCAATTACAATTACTGCTGCCGCAAAAGCCAAAAATTATGGCGACTTGGATCCCGCATTTACGGCTACGCTAACAAGCGGAAGTGTTATAAGCGGTGATGTTTCAAGCGGATCATTATCCAGAACTTCAGGTACTGCTGTGGGAAACTATTCCATAACCAAGGGTACATTCACCTATGGAGGGAATTATACAGAAACCTATGTGCCTGCCGATCTGGCGATTTCGGCTAAAGCTGTCACGGTAAATGCTGTTGCCAAATCCAAGTACATTGGTGCAGGCGATCCCGTACTGACCTATACGTTTACTCCGGCCTTGATCGGGAGCGATGCTTTTTCCGGCTCGTTGACCCGCGTTGCAGGTGAAGCGTTGGGTAACTTCCAAATTAACCAGGGAACCCTTGCTTTAGGCTCAAACTATACCATCACCTACAACAGTGCCAATCTGCTTATTAAAGCGTTACCTGTTAATATTACGGTAACTGCTAATTCCCGTTCTAAAACCTATGGCATTTATGATCCGGAATTTACTTACACTTTTAGTCCGGCATTGAGCGGAGGCAATACATTCTCCGGTTCACTGAGCCGTGATCCAGGTGAAAGTGCAGGTTCCTATTCGATAAACGTGGGCAGCCTGACTGCCGGACCTGAATATTCGATTATTTTCGTTGGTGCAACACTTGTTATTGATCCAAAATCAATTAATGTTGTTGCTGATGCAAAAAGCAAGTCGTTCGGTGCGGTTGATCCTGCGCTGACTTACACATTCAGTCCTGCACTGCTTAATGGTGATGTGTTTTCAGGTTCACTAACCCGGACACCCGGAACTGCGCTGGGAAATTATGATATACTTAAAGGAACTTTAGCATTAAGCAGCAATTATAATTTAGTCTATGTTGGTGCAGTTTTGTCGATTGGTGATACTGCTGCCCCAACATGGGTAACCGCTTCAGGAGCTTTGAATAAGAGTATTGAATACACCAATACCACTGAAATTACTGCCGCAAGGGCTCTATTCCCGGTCGCGGTTGATAACACTGATACTGATGTTACAAATCTGGTGAAAGTTACCGGAAGTTTTGTCGCAGGTTCTGTCTGTGCCAATGCCGGAACGTACACCAATACCTGGACCGTACTGGATAATTCAGGAAATTTAAGTTCAGTCTTTACCCAGACGATCACTGTCACTGATGTTCATAATGCCGCGCCAACGATTGCTCAGGCTGCTGATGTTTATGTGTATAAAAACACGGCTCAGGTGGAAGTGTCCTTAACCGGAATTGATCCGGTAAGTGGATGTGCACCGCAACAAATTGCTTCATTGATCGCCACTTCAGGGAATACATCACTTGTTCCTGAGATTTTGGTAACCTATACTACCGGAAACGCCACCGGAAAACTTGTACTCAAAATTTCAGCTGATAAGGAAGGTGAATCAGTCATTAGTGTAACCGTGAAAGATAACGGTGGTGCTGTCAGTGGTGGTATTGACACCAAGCTGATGACGTTTAAAATTCATGTTGTTCCTTTAGATAATGGACCCCATTTAGCCACTGATATTGTGGGACCGGTTATCAATCAGGGCGGAAGTTTGCAGTTCGGAGTCACCAGTTTATTTTCGACAACAGTCGGGAATGTACTTACCTACACCGTAACTCTTGCCGATGGATCAGCACTTCCTTCATGGATACATTTTGATCCCCTGACTGGTGCACTTTCAGGTGTTGCTCCTGCTGGTTTTTCGGGGAAAATACAACTTGCAGTTACCGCAACCGACACTCATGGTCTTTCGACAAAAGGATATCTTTGGTTGGGAGTAACTCCTGCCGGTACAAAAACACTCTCCGGATATGTTATGTCGACGAATGGTGCTGTTGACAGCGGAGTTCAGCTTGTATTGATGTCAGTTGGAGCCAATAATAAGTTGACTGTTGTACAAACTGTCGACGTGTCAGGAAGCTCAACATTCATGTTCCTCAATTTACCTGCGGGTTCCTATATTATTAAAGCTGTTGTTAGCGATATTGTACTGCATCCTGAATTGCTGCATACCTATTTTGAAAATTCAAGTTCGGTATTTCTGGCAAAAAAGATTGATTTGAGCACCTTAGCTAATGGCAGCATAAAAATTGATATGCTCCCAAGAACACTGGCTGTCGGAACCTATCGTGTTTCAGGTCATTTGTTAACCAGACAAGGAACAGCCGGCGGAAATACAGTTGGAACAGGAACTGCAATGCCCGGAGTGGATCTTGTCTTAAAACAATCAGGTAAAATCGTCGCGAACACATTTACTGATAAGGATGGAAAATATTCTTTCGGCTCATTGCCTCAGGGAACATTTATTGTTGAAGTTGAATCGCCAGGTTTTACTCAGGATGTTGTTTCGACAGTTGTCCTGTCAAGCGGAACACCACTGAAGGAAAATGTGAATTTCACACTTTGGACTGGTGGAACAATTACCAGTGCACAGAGTCTAAGCTCAAACCTTGAGGTGAACCTATTTCCAAATCCGAGTTACGGACAAGTGAATATTATTACTTCAGAGAATGTCTTTACTGCTGTAAATCTGTACAGTATGGCCGGGAATGAGATACTTCAAAAAAACTATCCAAATGGAGGCTCAATTCAAATGGACCTTTCAAAATATGTTTCAGGAGTTTACCTGGTCAGAATTAATCAGGGAGATCATTCAACCGTTAAAAAGTTGATTCTCAAAAATTAAATTTGCAGAACTGTGAATGATTCAGGCAGATAATTTAATGAACTCTGCCTGAATCGTTATTTCTAAAGAGGATAAACAGAAAACCCGAAGCATTAGCTTCGGGTTTTCTGTATTTTATTCTACCCTCCTGTGAAGGTTACTGAGCATGTCGAAGTATTATTCTCCGCGTACAGCAGCAACACCTGGAAGTACCTGTCCTTCGAGGTATTCGAGTAAGGCACCACCTGCAGTTGAGATGTATGAAACTCCATCGGCAAAACCAAACTGGTTCACACATGCAACAGAGTCGCCACCGCCAACTAACGAGAAAGCTCCTTTTGAAGTTGCCTTAACAATCGCTTCACCTACAGCCCGTGAGCCAACGGCAAATTTTTCAAATTCGAAAACACCAACCGGTCCGTTCCAAAGAATGGTTCCTGAGTTTTCGATCACTTCTTTAAACATGGCAATGCTGTTCGGACCGGCATCCAAACCTTGCCAGCCGGCAGGAATTGCACTTGCATCGACTACCTGAGTATTTGCATTCGGGCTGAAATCATCCGCTGCAACCACATCGGTGGCCATAAATATTTTCACACCTTTTTCGGCAGCTTTTTTCTCAATCGATAAAGCAGTTTCGAGATATTCGAGTTCGCAGATTGAATTTCCTACTTCGCCACCGTGAGCTTTCACAAAAGTATAGGTCATACCGCCACCCAAAATCAGGTTGTCCACTTTGTCCAACAGGTTTTCGATGATGGTAATTTTTGATGAAACCTTAGCGCCACCCATGATGGCGGTCAACGGACGCTGTGGGTTTTTCAACACTTTGTCGAGACTGGCAATTTCGCTTTCAATCAGGTAACCGAACATTTTGTCGTTCGGGAAGAATTTAGCCATTACTGCAGTGGAAGCATGAGCACGGTGAGCAGTTCCGAATGCATCGTTAATCCAGCAGTCGCCGTTGGCAGCCAATTCCTGAGCAAACGATTCGGTTCCTTTTTCTTCTTCCGGGTGGAAACGAAGGTTTTCGAGCAACATGACTTCACCCGGTTTCATGGCTTTGGCCAAGGCCTGAACTTCAGCGCCAATGCAATCAGGAGCCATTTTGACTTCGCAACCCAATAGTTCAGCCAAATGACCAACGAGGTGGCACATGGAGAATTTTGCATCCGGTCCGGCTTTTGGGCGGCCAAAATGCGACATGATAATTGGGGATCCGCCTTCAGAGATTACTTTTTTGATGGTTTGTACAGCCGCACGCATGCGTGTATCGTCGGTAATCACAAAATTTTCGTCGAGCGGTACATTGAAATCCACACGGATCAATGCTTTTTTTCCGGCGAAATCATAGGTTTCAATAGTTTGCATATTTGTGTTTTTTAGTGTTATTTAAATCTTTTTCAAAGATAAAGAATATATCCGTGTGATTAATTTTCCTTTTCATTCAGGTTCCTGAATTTAATGTTTGGGTAAAGTAATTTTAAGGAAAAGAGGAAAAAGGAATGAAGAAAAAATAGCTGGGATCAGAGATAATGGATTCCATCTCTTTTTCAAAGATGGAATCCATTTGAAATCGATGGAAACAGAAGTCGGAAGACTCAAGCGCCGCTCCCTGAGCGCCGCAGGCAGTCGAAGGGAGCTCCAACCTTTGGCGAGTGAACGGGTGACTTCGAGTCACCCGCTCACTAAAATCTGGGATCAGAGATAATGGATTCCATCTCTTTTTCAAAGATGGAATCCCTTTGAATCCATGGAAGCAGAAGTCGGAAGACTGAAGCGCCGCTCCCCGAGCGCCGCAGGCAGTCGAAGGGAGCTCCAACCTTTCGCCAGTGAGCGGCTGACTTGGAGTCACCTGCTCACTAAAATCTGGGATCAGAGATAATGGATTCCATCTCTTTTTCAAAGATGGAATCCCTTTGAAATCGATGGAAACAGAAGTCGGAAGACTCAAGCGCCGCTCCCTGAGCGCCGCAGGCAGTCGAAGGGAGCTCCAACCTTTCGCCAGTGAGTGGCTGACTTGGAGTCACCTGCTCACTAAAATCTGGGATCAGAGATAATGGATTCCATCTCTTTTTCAAAGATGGAATCCCTTTGAAATCCATGGAAACAGAAGTCGGAAGACTGAAGCGCCGCTCCCTGAGTGCCGCAGGCAGTCGAAGGGAGCTCAAAACTGTCACCCGCTCACTAAAATTCAATCTAAATTTTCGATGGGACTGGTTTTCGCTTCAGGAATTGCTATTTTTGGAACTTCTCAATCTATCCAGTATGTTTTTTAAAGAAGTTATCGGACAAGAGGCGACCAAACACCGGTTGATTCAGTCGGTTCGGGAAGAACGGGTCAGCCATGCACAATTGTTTGCAGGTCCCGAAGGATCGGGTAAACTCGCTCTGGCGATTGCCTACGCGCAGTTTGTAGCCTGCACCAACCGCCACGAAAATGATTCGTGCGGTGAATGCCCGTCGTGCAAGAAGTACCGGAAACTCATTCATCCCGACCTTCATTTTGTATTTCCGGTAATCAATACAAAAAAATTCCCCAAGCCAATTTCCGATAATTTCCTCGATGACTGGCGGATGATGGTTGGGCAGAATCCATATTTTAGCATCGATCAGTGGTTCGATCAGATAGGAGTTGAGAATGCGCAGGGAATGATTTATGCACATCAAAGCGAAGAAATTATCCGGAAGTTGAACCTCAAATCATACGAATCGGAATACAAGGTGATGATCATCTGGCTACCAGAGCGAATGAATATAGCCTGTGCCAATAAGCTGCTGAAGATGATTGAGGAACCACCTCAAAAAACCTTGTTTGTGCTGATTACCGAAAATGAAGAAGATATTATCAGTACGATCCGTTCGCGCTGCCAACTTATCACCATTCCGCCAATCGATCCGAATTCGATGACCAAAGCCATACTTGAACTTCCGGAGGCTGAAGGATGCGACATCCGGAACATTGTGCATCTGGCCAAAGGAAACTACGGAAAAGCATTGGACTTGCTTCAGCCCGACGATGAGCAAACGCTTTATAATTTGGAGCGCTTCAAGGAATTGATGCGGTTTTCGTACGGAAGAAAATTCTCAGATTTGATTAAATGGGCCGAACCGTTAGCGGTTATCGGGCGTGAAAGACAAAAAAACCTGTTGAACTATTTCCTGAATATTCTTCGTGAAAACTTCATCTATAACCTGAAAAACAGGGACCTAAGTTTTATGAATAATCAGGAAGAAGAATTTTCGAAGCGATTTTCACCGTTCATCAACGAACGGAACATCCAGGAACTGACCGAAGTTTTTGAAACTGCCTTTGCACATATCGGCATGAATGGCAATCCCAAAATCATTTTTACCGATGTGGCTTTCAAGATCACCAAACTGATCCGCAAGTAGAAAGCTGTCGCATAAGTTGAACCCAATTCATAACTCGTCACCTCGAATTTATTTTGTGGTATGACATTAAGTGGGCTGAGATCCTGAACCAAGCTTTCAACGGGAGCCATGTCGAACGTTCAGGATGACAGGGTCAGTGACATTTGTCATAAGCTCAGATCCACATCTGAACAATCTTGTTTTATCGGCATTAATAACTATTTTTGCAATTAAGGTAATTGAGGATGGATTGCAAGGGAAGTTTATTTTCTTTTTCCTTTTTTCTTTTTACCCGAAACTATTATGGATGATCTGAATATGATTGACCGCGGTTGCTGCAAAGGGCATGTCGGTCACTGCTCCAAAATGAATGTTTACGACTGGTTGAGCGATGTGAACAACATTTCCAATCCGACTGATTTGGTTGAAGTTCGTTTTAAAAATACACGGAAAGATTATTTCAGGAATGTAAATAACCTGAAACTCGATCCGGGCGAAATTGTTGCCGTTGAAGCCAGTCCGGGTCACGACATTGGTATTGTTACTCTGACGGGCGATCTGGTGCTTGAACAGATGAAAAAGCACAAGGTTACGCTGATTAACGGGGAGATCCGTAAAATATACCGCAAAGCCAAACAGGCTGATATCGACAAATGGAAAGAAGCAATTGCTCAGGAGCATCAAACCATGCTCAGTGCGCGTCAGATAGCCATCGAACTGAACCTGAATATGAAGATTGGCGATGTCGAATATCAGGGCGATAAAACGAAGGCCATTTTTTATTACCTGGCCGACGATCGGGTTGACTTCCGGCAGTTGATCCGGGTGTTTGCTGACACGTTCCGGATTCGCATCGAAATGAAGCAGATCGGAGCGCGTCAGGAAGCGGGTCGAATCGGAGGAATCGGGCCTTGTGGTCGCGAAATCTGCTGTGCATCTTGGATGAATAATTTTGTGTCGGTCACAACCAACTCTGCGAGATATCAGGATATTTCACTTAATCCGCAGAAACTGGCCGGGCAGTGCGGAAAATTGAAGTGCTGCCTCAACTACGAAGTAGATACCTATATCGACGCTCAAAAGGACTTTCCTCCAACGCACTTTCAGTTGGAGTCAGAAAATGGAAGCTACCAGTATATGAAAGCCGATATCTTTAACCGAATTTACTGGTACACGCAGGTTGGCGACAAATCAGGGACTTTCATCGCTGTGCCGGTTGATCGGGTGAAGGAAATATTGCAGCAGAATCAAAAAGGTAAAAAAGTTTCTTTTTTGATTCATGAAGTAGTGAGTAAACCAACCATTGAGAAATTTGATTTCGAAGCGGGATCCGACCGCGATACGCTTACCCGGTTTGATGATCCGAAAGGTTCGGATGGTAAAAGAAGCGGAAACAACAACAACCGCCGGAGAAAATTCAAACCCAAATCATGAAGCAAATTGTTTCATATTTTCTGATGCTTTCTTTGCTGGCCGGGCTTGCTTCGTGTGACCGAAAAAAGGTATTTGAATCGTATAAAGAGCTAAACAATAACGGATGGAACAAGGATTCTGTGGTTGTTTTTCATGTACCGCTCGCCGATACTCTGAAAAACCACAATTTACTGGTTAACATCCGGAATAAAGGTACTTATCCATACAGCAACCTGTGGCTTTTCCTGACCATTGGTTCACCCGACGGAAAAATACTCACGGATACGGTTGAATTTACTCTCGCCGAACCTGATGGACGATGGAAAGGCAGTGGGCTGGGAGGATTGCACGATAATCAGATACTCTATAAAAGCAGTGTGTTTTTTCCGCACAAGGGGAAATATAAATTTCAGATTAAACAGGGAATGCGCGACAATGTACTTCAGGGAATCCGCGATGTCGGAATCCGGATTGAGAAAGCGAACTAAACTCAGGAAAACGGAAAAGGAAAAAGTCATTAATTTCAGGTAGTTATTTTTCAAGGATTCACAAATTTTAGCTCCGGATGAATTGTTAAAGTCACAGCACCAGAGGTGCGAAATATTTGTAAAAAGTGACATTGAATGATTGCAGTCGTCCGCGAGAGAAATCTGAACTTTGCTTTAATCTTATTTCGGACGAAATGGGATTTGACTTCAAACCTGTAAATTGCGTATAAAAAGTAATAGAGCTGAAACTGTAACCATAAATCATGTTGTGTCTTTTTGAACTTTTTTCTATTGACTTTTTCCGGAAATGGCCTTTTACCATCCATGACAATTTAATGACAATGAATGACTTTTCAATCTGTTTCTAAGCTCTTCATATTGAAGTAGATCAAATCTATAATTTAGTACCAGTGGGGAAGAATAAACTATCCAAATTTGCCGATCTGAATACCTATGAACATGTCGTTCAGATAACCTATAAAAAATTACTGGCCGAAGAATTTAAATATAAAGGAAAATGGAGCGAGGCCTTTTTCGGTAACAGCAATCCGATTGTTCTGGAATTGGGTTGTGGAAAAGGAGAATATACCGTTAAATTGGCCAGTCATTTTCCGGAATATAACTTTATTGGTCTCGACATCAAGGGCGCACGAATGTGGGTTGGTGCCACTAAGGCTATGGAACGCGGGCTAAATAATGTTGGATTTTTACGTACCAACATCGAAAACATCCGGCTGTTTTTTGCTGAAAAGGAAGTATCCGAAATCTGGCTCACTTTTCCTGATCCGCAAATGAAGAAGACAAGGAAGCGCATGACTGCAACCAATTTCATTGAAAAATACCGGAAGTTGATGGTTCCCAATGGTATTATTCACCTGAAATCGGACAGTAATTTCATGTACCGCTACACCGAAGCCATGGTTGACGAAAATCAGTTTGAACTAATCCGGAAAACCGACGATTTGTATCGTTCTGAATTGTTGGATGATGTCCTGTCGATTCAGACCTATTACGAAAGGCAATGGCTCGATCGTGGCCTGAGCATCAAATATCTTTCGTTCAAGCTGAGTCATCAAAATCCGCTTCGCGAACCTGACATTGAAATTGAAAAGGACCCGTACCGGAGTTTTGGGCGGGAAGGGAAAGAGTAAGGAAGCCCCTCTATATCTCCCCGGAGGGGAGACTTAAAAAAGAAGAATACCTATGTCAAAACGAAAATCTTCTCAAGTGGATTCCATAAGCCCCCTCCTACGGAGGGGGTTGGGGGTGGCTTCTTCTTTTTACGAAAAAGTTTACGAAGTTACCCGACTGATTCCTGCCGGAAAAGTGACCAGTTACGGTGCCATTGCGGCTTTTCTGGGCACTGCACAATCGTCGCGCATGGTTGGCTGGGCCATGAACAATGCACACGTTCAGGACACCTATGTTCCTGCCCATCGGGTAGTCAACCGAAACGGCCTTTTGACCGGCAAACATCATTTTGGATCACCTGCAATCATGCAGGAATTACTTGAAGCGGAAGGAATTCAGGTAACTGACGATCAGATTATAGATTTTGAAAAGCACTTCTGGAATCCGATGATTGAACTTGCAATGGAATAGTTTGTTACTCTCATCAACCATTAAAAAATAGAAAATGACCGAAATACCACGTAGATTAATTGTTCCAAAAAATATTACCGATGCGCTCCGGAGCGTAATTTTCCCCGGCAGCAATCAGGATGTTGTGTCCTTGGATATGGCTCAGGAAATCAGGGTTGCAGGTAAAAAAATTACCTTTTCGCTGGTTTTTCAGCGCTCAGATGACCCGAATATGGCCTCAGTTATTGAAGCCTGCGAAGAAGCAATTCTTGCAAATCTTGGTCCCGATGTTGAAATTAAGGGAAATATTACCTCGAAAGCCATTCACCAGATGGAGCGGCCTGTTTTGCCGGGAGTAAAAAACCTGATTGCCGTGGCTTCAGGAAAAGGAGGAGTTGGCAAATCTACCGTAGCAGTAAACCTGGCCATTGCACTGGCAAAAACCGGTGCCAAAGTTGGACTGATTGATGCTGACATTTTCGGACCATCAATTCCTAAAATGTTTGGTGTAGAAGGAACCCGTCCCGCTGGAATTCGTGTGGATGGAAAGGAGCGGATTCAACCAATCAGCAAATTTGGAGTCAGTTTTTTATCGGTGGGCTTTTTTGTAGCTACCGAAGATGCCATTATCTGGCGCGGCCCGATGGCTTCCAAGGCGCTCGGCCAATTGATTACCGATGGCAACTGGGGAACATTGGATTACCTTCTTTTCGATCTTCCTCCGGGAACCAGCGATATTCATCTGACCTTGGTGCAGACAGTTCCGGTATCTGGTGCAATCATAGTTACCACACCGCAGGATGTGGCTTTGGCAGATGTCATCCGTGGAGTCAACATGTTTAAAAGTAAAGGAGTTGATGTGCCGGTTCTCGGACTGATTGAAAACATGGCCTGGTTTACGCCTGAAGAACTTCCGGATAACAAATACTACATCTTCGGAAAAGATGGAGGCCTGAAACTGGCAGAAGAACTTGAATTACCTTTGCTGGGACAGGTGCCGATCGTTCAGGCAATCAGGGAAGGTGGCGACTCCGGAAACCCTCTTGCCTTTGACGAACAATCCACGGTTGGAAAAGCTTTTGCGCAGATAGCAGCCAATGTGATCCGCGAAGTGGAAAACCGAAACGCAAACCTGGATCCTACAAAAAAAGTGAAGGTTTCAAAGAAATAATCAGTTTCAGGTTTGAAAACATTGCATCGGAGCAAAATGTCAGATCAGGCATTCTGTTCCGATTGTTTTTGAAAGCAGTTATTGCATCCTTATAAATGGATTAAATTTCTAAATTTGTTCAGCATTCATAATCCTCATAAACAAACAAAAAACTTAATCATAACTAAATGAAAAAAGTAGCAATTGGTGTTGATATTGGCGGAACGAATACTGCCATTGGAGTTGTTGATGAATTGGGAAATGTACTCGTAAAAGACAACATTTTGACCCGAACAGACGGTAATGTTGATTTATATGTTGACGACCTGACATTGGCAATCAGAGAATTAATGAAATCGGTCAAACTTACAAATGCTGATATTGATTTTTTGGGAATTGGAATTGGTGCACCCAATGGCAATTATTACGCCGGAACTATTGAATATGCAGCAAACCTGGCTTTCAAAGGAATAGTCCCACTTGTCAAACTGTTAAAAATAAAATTTCCTGAACTTCAGGCAATTTCGTTAACAAACGATGCCAATGCGGCAGCAATTGGTGAAATGATCTATGGCGGAGCAAAGGG
>CAILJH010000155.1 GCA_903834475.1 uncultured Prolixibacteraceae bacterium
AGCGATCCGGGTAAAGTCAGGGTATCGGTTAAAATCCGGTTGAACCAGGCTTCCGATATACCTTTGTCGGCAGGATCCATGGCGAATTGCCAGGTCCCCGAAAGATCTGTTTTTTGTTGAACGGCTGGTTTTTGGCACGAAATAGCCAAAATGGCAAGTGCAGCGATCAGCATAAATTTGTGTTTCATAATCAATTATTTTTGAACCACATAGAACACATAGTTTATTTTTAATATTTCTATTGTGTACTATGTGGTTTTATATTTTTACATTTTTTCTATTTCTTCCAATGATTTGCCCTTGGTTTCAGGTAGTTTCTTCAGGATAAAAAGGAAGCCTGAAAAACAGATCAGGCCATACAGCCAGAACGTTCCGCTGGCATTCAGCAGTTTATTCAGGATAGGGAAGGTGTAGGTCAGTACAAAACAGGCCATCCACAATGCGGTTGTGGCGATTGCCATCGCAGTTCCGCGGATGCTGTTCGGAAATATCTCGGAAAGTACCACCCAGGTCACCGGTGCCAAAGTCATGGCATAGGTAGCGATTGCCATCATCACCAGAACCAGAATAGCCAGGCCTTTCAGTTCAAAGAAGTAGCTGCTGCCGATCAGAAAATAGATCACTGCCAGACCGACTGAACCCAGCAACATCAGCTTGCGACGGCCCCAGCTATCGACCATCCGCATGGCCAGGATACAGAAAATAAGATTTACAGTACCAGTAATCACGATATTGAAAAGCATGTCGCCCACCGAATAACCGGCCGAGGTGAAAATTTCTTCGGCATAATTGAAAATCACGTTGATGCCGCACCATTGCTGAAAAACTGCCAGTACGATTCCCAGAATCAGAACGGGCCGAACCTTCTTCGATTTCAGAATTTTCCAGTCGATTTGCGAGCCGGTTCCCTGCAGGGTTTCGGCAATTTCCTTTTGTTCCTGAATGGCATATTGAGTTCCTCCAATTCGTTCGAGCGTGGCATTGGCTGCTTTCCAGTTTCCAGATTTGGCCAGAAAACGCGGACTTTCAGGAATGAAAAAGGAGAAGGCAAAGAACAGTACTGCAGGCAGGGTTCCTGCCCAAAACATCCAGCGCCAGCCGGTTTGTCCGTTCCATGAATTCAAAATCATCTCGTTGGTCGATCCGTCGGGTACCTTGTCAGCTACCAAATAATTGACCACCTGGGCCGCCAGTATTCCGATCACGATAGTCAACTGGTTTATTGAGACCAGGCGTCCGCGCATTTCAGCCGGAGAAATTTCAGCAATGTACATGGGCGAAATGGCCGATGCCAGTCCGATTCCCAATCCGCCAATCAGACGGTAGATAATAAAAGGTGTGAATTGTTGGGCGGCACCGGTTCCGATAGCGGCTATGGTAAATAGTGCGGCAGCTGTGATCAGTGGTAACTTCCGTCCGAAACGATCAGAGAAATAGCCTGACGACAATGCACCAAACAGGCAGCCGATCAGGGCGCTGCTCATTGCCCAGCCTTGCATGTAAGGCGAATTGGTGATGTCGAAAAACCGCTCGTAAAATGGCTTGGCACCGCCGATTACGACCCAATCGTAACCAAATAGCAGTCCGCCCATGGCCGAAACCAGGGTGATGCCCAGAATAAATTGTTTGTTGAAGTTTGATTTGCTCACAAGTTCAGGATTTAGTTAAAACAAATATATCGGATCACGGCATTCCAAAGAATGAAATATTCGATGAATATATGGATTATATTATCTTTTTGCTGATTTTAAAGCATGTTGTATAAAATTGTTTGATGTCCTGAAATTGAGCTATTTTTGTTTCCTGAAGGACGGAAAATATCGGGTAGCCAATACTGGACATTAATAATTCAGCCATTTAGAATGAAAAAAGAAGATGGATTTCCGGGGCAAATCAACTTTGTTATCCCCGAACGCATTCTGGCTCTGGTCAAAGACAATCCGCTGATTGCTGATCTCTACCTCACCGATACGGGTTATTATCCGCAGGCACGCCACCATTTCCGCGAACGTCCTTCCGGAAGTGCCCAGTTTATAATGATTTATTGCGTCGGTGGAAAGGGTGAAATCAGCCTGAATAAAACCGTGCATGCAGTTCCCGCCGATCACTTTTTCATTATTCCGGCCGGAATGGCTCATGCCTATCATTCCGACGAACAAAATCCCTGGTCGATTTACTGGATCCATTTCTCAGGAAAGAAATCAGGCATTTTCGCCCGGTTTGCCTGTCAGCCGTTGCCCATCGAGCGAAGCAAAACCTCGCGCATCAGCGATCGGGTCGATCTGTTTGCAGAGATTTTTCGCAACCTCGACCGTGGATTCAGCAGTGAAACCCTGGAGTATGTCAACCTTTGCCTGCCTCATTTGCTGGCTTCGTTTACCCATCTCAGCCAGTTCAGGCTCATCAGGGAATCGGGCGAAAAAGATCCTGTCGCTCAAGGCATCAACTTTATGCTCGAAAACGTGACCAAAAAGTTAAAGCTCGAAGAAATTGCTTCGGAGACCGGTTTGTCGGCCTCCCATTATTCGCGCCTTTTCCTGAACCGGACCGGTCATTCGCCCATCGATTATTTCATTCAGCTTAAAATTCAGCGGGCCTGTCGCCTGCTCGATAACCCGGGTTGGATGATTGCCGATGTGGCGCGCGAAATGGGCTTCGATGATCAGTTCTATTTTTCACGGGTGTTCCGGAAAGTGATGGCCATGTCGCCCGCTGAATACCGGAAAAGAAGGGTTTGAGGTGGGTTTTAACTTTTGGATTTATTGCTGCTTTTAATCTTCGGTTGAGTTTGTTAAATTTTAGATTTGGAATCACTGTTCCGGTAGAATTAAAAGTTTATCCGCTACGCGGAAAAGTGAACTTTACTTAGATTGATCTACAACACTTTATCCCTGCCTGCGGCTGGCAGGCGCTACGCGGAAAATTCTCCGTAGGAGATAAAGTATTGTAGTAAAATCAAGCCCCAATCACAATTTACCTCGTAGAGGTTAAACCATACAAGGGTTTCCTACTGAAGGATAAATTTTAACCGGACAGCAATGATTTGGAATCCATCAGGAATCCGCGAGTTGGCGGATGGAATGAACGAAATACAGCTGTCTTTTGTCCCATCCTGCATTCTGTTTAGTTTTCTATCCACATTTCTTTGGCCAAGGCTTTTAGATTAATCCGCCGACAGGGTTGTTAACCGCTGCCGGGGCAATCGGGAAACCTTGTCGGTGGTTTTTGACCCCGGCAATGGTTAGACAAATACCTAAGGAAAAATTTCTCAATGTTTCATCGCTTTCCATTCATTCAAATCCAAATCCGACCTGCGAATAGTTTTAGCCGAATTCCGAATGCCGGCATTCGCCCGAATCACAGGTTCGGAAATCACGTATAGGCCGGAGACCTCATTTTTTTAGATTTTCCCGTTAACAAAGGGCAATGGAGCATTGCGCTTATTTATGTTTATCCGTTTCATGACTTTTGTCACCTATAAAATTATTTTCAGTAGGGGCGGAAATCACGTATTGACTCGCTTATTGAAGCGCCCTAAATTTAATAATTCGAATGTCCGAGGTAATCAGAATAAAATCTCAAAGCTTCAATATTCGTAATTAAGGGACCAATACAAATCATTTGTTTAAATCTTTCTTCCGGGGGTTTTTCCCCGGAAGTTTGAATTGTTCAGTTGCATATCAGGTAATTAAAATAAACAAAAACAG
>CAILJH010000156.1 GCA_903834475.1 uncultured Prolixibacteraceae bacterium
ATCCCTAATATATTATAAGTATAACCAAATATCCCTGCTAAAATAAAAAAAGCTAATGAAGTAAATATTAGAGATACTAACCAAACTAGAATGCCTCGATTGGTAAGTCTGCCGTCGAAAACTTTGATTTCAAATCCAAATATAAACAGTAAGGGAATTGCAAGAATCAAAATGGCATAGATTCTTGGAAAATCTATATTATTTACATTTTTATAAACTATGAGCACAGCCAAAACGATAATTGCAATTAGTGCATATCTACTTTGACTCTTAAATACAAATTTAAACATAGGATATTATTTAAAATCAAATATATGCAATATTTAATTAAATTCAACAGATTAATAATGACCTATAAATCTTTGGTATCCATCGGAAAAAGCCGCTCCCTTTTCAGGAAAGCGGCTTTTGTATTTTGCGCCGTAGAGACCCACGGCCGTGCGTCTCTACAAAAATTGCATCACAATATTATTCTTCGTGGGCGGCCAACAGCACTTCCAGAATTTTCTTTCCGGCAGCAGCAACGCTGGTACCAGGACCGAAAATGGCAACCACACCTGCATCATACAGGAATTGGTAATCCTGAGCAGGAATTACACCACCGGCAATGACCATGATGTCTTCGCGACCCAGTTTTTTCAATTCAGCGATAACGGCCGGCACAAGGGTTTTGTGTCCAGCAGCCAAAGATGATACGCCCAATACATGCACGTCGTTTTCAACAGCTTGCTTGGCCGCTTCTTCCGGAGTCTGGAACAATGGCCCCATATCCACGTCGAAACCGATGTCGGCATAACCTGTTGCAACAACTTTTGCACCGCGGTCGTGTCCGTCCTGACCCATTTTGGCGATCATGATACGTGGCTGACGACCTTCGAGTTTGGCAAACCGGGTAGCCAGATCCTGCGCTTCCTTGAAGGTAGAATCGTTTTTACTTTCTGCTGAATACACGCCTGAAATAGTTCTGATGATTGCTTTATAACGTCCAACATGTTTTTCGCAAGCGAATGAAATTTCGCCCAAAGAAGCACGTTTCTGTGCTGCTACGATAGCCAGTTCCAACAGGTTACCTTCGCCGGTTTCAACGCATTTGCTAAGAACTTCCAAAGCTGCCTGGCATTCTTCTTCGTTACGTTCGGCACGCAATTTAGTCAAACGTTCGATCTGTGACAAACGAACGGCAGTATTGTCAATTTCGAGAATATCAATCGGATCTTCTTTTTCGAGACGGTATTTGTTTACGCCGATAATTCCCTGTGTACCGCTGTCGATGCGACCCTGTGTGCGGGCAGCAGCTTCTTCGATGCGCATTTTTGGAACTCCGGTTTCAACGGCTTTCGACATACCACCCAATTTTTCAACTTCTTCGATCAGCGCCCAGGCTTTTTCAACCAGTTCATTGGTCAGCGATTCAACATAGTACGAACCTGCCCATGGGTCAACGGCACGACAGATTTCTGTTTCCTGCTGAATGTAAAGCTGTGTGTTACGAGCAATACGTGCAGAGAAATCGGTTGGCAAAGCAATCGCTTCGTCTAATGCGTTGGTGTGCAGCGATTGAGTGTGACCCAGTGCAGCAGCCATGGCTTCAATAGCCGTACGGCCAATATTATTGTACGGATCCTGTTCTGTTAAAGACCAGCCTGATGTCTGGCAGTGCGTGCGCAAAGCCATCGACTTCGGGTTTTTCGGATTGAACTCTTTCACCATCTTGGCCCAAATCATTCGGGCAGCGCGCATTTTGGCGATTTCCATGAAGTGGTTCATCCCGATAGCCCAGAAGAACGACAAACGTGGAGCAAAAGCATCAATGTCGATTCCGGCTTTGATCCCTGTGCGGAGATATTCCAGACCGTCGGCCAGGGTATAAGCCATTTCGATGTCGGCAGTTGCACCGGCTTCCTGCATGTGGTATCCGGAGATAGAAATCGAGTTAAATTTTGGCATTTTCTGAGAGGTAAACTCGAAAATATCGGCAATAATTTTCATCGAGAATTCAGGTGGGTAGATGTAGGTATTACGCACCATGAATTCTTTCAGGATATCGTTTTGGATAGTACCGGCAAGTTGATCGAGAGTGGCACCTTGTTCCAATGCAGTTACGATGTAGAACGCCAATACCGGAAGTACCGCACCGTTCATGGTCATCGAAACAGACATTTTATCGAGTGGAATCTGGTCGAAAAGGATTTTCATATCGAGAATCGAGTCGATGGCCACACCCGCTTTACCAACGTCGCCAACCACACGAGGGTGATCGGAATCGTATCCGCGGTGAGTCGCTAAGTCGAACGCTACCGACAAACCTTTCTGACCGGCAGCAAGGTTACGACGATAGAAAGCATTTGACTCTTCGGCAGTCGAGAAACCTGCATACTGACGCACGGTCCAAGGCTGCATGGCGTACATCACCGAGTACGGTCCGCGCAGGTATGGAGCAACACCGGCAGCATAGTTCAGGTGTTCCATACCTTCGAGATCCTCTTGAGTATAAACCGGTTTCACCGGAATCTGTTCCGGAGTAATCCAGTTCTTTTCGATCTTATTGGCAGCATTCCATTCGGCAGTATTGGGCTGAGGAGCTACCGTTTTGATGTTTATGTCTTTAAAATTTGGTCGCATAATATTTTGTTTTTTAACGCGAAGTCGCTAAGACGCTAATTATTTATTTCTGATAAACTTAAAATTATCTTGTGTCTTTGCGCCTTTGCGTTTAAATTTTATCATTCAACGGTAAGTCGCTAAGAAGCAAAAAATTATAAAAAATAGTTGTTTACTTTCCGGTGAATTCCAATCTTTATGTGTGAAACATTGAAATTGATTAAGAATCCCAGTTTTTTATCTGCAAGTTTCAAATAAGTCACTAATTGAACTTCATGAACCGGAAGTAAATTTTCCACTGCTTTGAGTTCAACTATTACAGAATTTTCAACCAACAAATCGACAACAAACTCCTTTTCTAATGTATTACCCTTAAAAATCACAGGAATTTTAACCTGACTTTCAACAAAAAGTCCACGATTTCTTAATTCTTCAACCAGACAAACTTCGTAAACAGATTCGAGCAAACCCGGCCCTAACTCCCTGTGAACTTCAAAAGCTGAGTTCACAATAATTGTGGCAATTCGTTCGTATTCGGTTTTTGAAATCATCTTTTCCCTTTTTAAATTTCATTCTAAATCAACGCGAAGTCGCTAAGACGCTAAAAATATTAATCTATCTGTTGACTTTTGTATTATTCATTCTTGAAACCAAATAAAAACCTTAGCGTCTTTGTGCCTTTGCGTTTAAATTTTTAACAGACTCTGATATTGAGACAGTTCAACCAGCAGATTACTTTTTACATTGATAAAGTTGGCGATTCCTTTTGCCTTTAATTCATCAGTACAAGCGGGAGCACCGGCAACCACGAAGATGGCTTTTCCGGCCAGAACTTCAAAAGCAGCTGGAGCAAGTTCAGCGTATTCGTCATCGGAGCTACAAATAACCACGACTTGAGCACCGGCATCCTGAGCAGCTTTCCAGCCTTCTTCAACCGTTTCAAAACCGTTGTTGTCGAGCACATCGAAACCGGCAACAGCAAAGAAGTTACAGGCAAATTGTGCACGGGCCTTTCGCATATTCAGATTACCGATTGGCAACATGAAAGCCAGCGGACGTTTGTTGGTCCTGGCATAAACATCAGTTTTGTAACGAAGGGTTTCGAAAGCATGAGCTCCACGATAAGGTTTCAATGTTTCAATTTCAGCTTCTTCGGAAGTTAAATCAATCGGGGCAAAAATGGCGGCATCCATTTCCTTTTCAGCTTTTTCGTTGAAATTTGGAAATTGGTTGGTACCCAATAGATTTTCGCGTCGGGTGGCGATGTTCAAATCGCGCTTGGTGGCCATTTTTTTAATCTCAGCCTGAATGAATCCTTCGCGTAATGCAGCAAGGAATCCACCTTTTTCCTGAACTTCAAGGAATAATTTCCAGGCCTGATCGGCAATAGCAGCCGTCAGTTCTTCAATGTAATAAGATCCTGCAGCAGGATCGGCAATTTTCGAGAAGTTCGATTCTTCCTTCAGCAACAATTGCTGGTTGCGGGCAATACGATCGGAAAACTCAGTGCTTTCTTCGTAAATCGCATTAAATGGAAGTACGGTCATTGAATCAACTCCACCCAACGAAGCGCTCATGGCTTCGGTTTGAGTGCGGAGAGCATTCACATAGGC
>CAILJH010000157.1 GCA_903834475.1 uncultured Prolixibacteraceae bacterium
CAGTACGAATGGCGGCTGAATGTTCGGGTTTTGTACGACAATCTGGACGAAATTATCAAAGGAGTAAATGCCCACTGGTTCGACGATCGGCTGCCGATTACCAACTACCCGGTACTGTTTATTAAAGGAGCCAATTCAAATTATATTCTCCCTGAAGATTTTGCATCTATCCGCCGTATTTATCCTGAAGCTAGAATTGTGGAGATTCCGAATGCCGGGCACTGGCTTCATGCCGAACAGCCACAACTGTTTATGGATGCGCTTTGGAGATTTATAAGGATTCCATCTTTTTAAAAGAGATGGAATCCCTAAACGCTAGCGATTGTATTTTTCAGTGATTTGCTTCAGAAATAGTTTGTGATTCGAAAGAACCTGTGCCCAAGTAAATCGCCAGTCCCAGTTGCCGGTAGCAACACCTGGAGTATTCATTCGGGCATCACAGTCGAGGCCTAAAATATCCTGCATGGGTGCAATGGCCGTGCGTGCAGACGAAGCCCAGGCATATTCCATAAAATTCCTGACAAACTGTTTTCCGCTTCCGGCAACATATCGATGCAGCAATTTCCGTTCTTTCTTTTCAATTGAGTTGAACCATCCGAGCGAAGTATCATTATCGTGAGTTCCGGTATAAACCAGGAAATTGGTGGCGTAATTGTGCGGCAAATTCGTATTTGCAGTATCCGAGCCAAAAGCAAACTGAAGCACCTTCATTCCCGGAAGATTATAATCATCCCTCAGTTTCTCCACTTCAGGCGTAATAATGCCCAAATCTTCGGCAATTACTCCCAACGTTCCAAACTGTTCTTTCAGCTTACAAAATAATTCGTGCCCCTTGGCTGGCAGCCATTCACCAATAACCGCATTTTTCTCTGCTGCCGGAATCGACCAATACGATTCCAATCCACGGAAATGATCGACACGAACCTGATCGAACATCCGGAGGTTAAAATGAATGCGCGCCAGCCACCAGTCGAAATCGCGCTCAGCCACTCTCTCCCAATCGAATACCGGGTTTCCCCATAACTGACCGGTTTCGCTAAAATAGTCAGGTGGAACACCGCCAACCTGGGTCGGTTTCGAATCGCCATCGAGTATAAAAATATCCTGATTAGCCCAAACGTCAACGCTGTCGAAAGAAACGTACAACGGAATATCTCCGATAATACGGACACCTTTCGAATTGGCATACGATTTCAGTTTATACCATTGCCTGAAAAAGATAAACTGCATGAAACGATGAAAGTCAATTTCGGCATGCAATTCTTTAAAATACTCCTGAAGGGTGTGATGATCGCGAATGACCAACTTTTTCATCCAGGTATTCCATACACTTTCGCCATACTTGGTTTTTAGCGACCGGAACAAGGCATAATCGTCGAGCCACCACGAATTATGCTGCATAAATTTGTGATATTCTTCTTTGTAGCGGTCAAAATTTTTCTGAAAACCAGTAAAAGCGTCGCGTAATATTGCGGTCTTCCACTCCTCTACCCTTTCAAATTCTACCTTTTTATCCTTGAAATTCTGATCAGTAACTTTTCCTTTCGCGAGTAACTGATCGGCAATCAATTGCTGAACGTCAATAAACATCGGGTTTCCGGCAAAAGCAGAATAGCACTGATAAGGCGAATTACC
>CAILJH010000158.1 GCA_903834475.1 uncultured Prolixibacteraceae bacterium
AAGCTTTGAGAATTTCGTCACCAACCTGCTTTCAGGTCTTATTGCATATTCTTTTTTTCCAAAAAAGCCTTGTCTCAATATTGACATCATCGAAAGACCAGCATTATTGGCGCATGCTTAGATCGAACTCACGTTATTTTAGAACTCAAATGATAGATATTGATGAACTGGACGAAAAATTCAGTATAGAAGGCGAAGTCGGATTTGCCGTACTGGAAGAAGAGCTGGCATTTGTAACCGTTTCGAACAAATATGCCGATGCCGACATTTGCCTTTATGGTGCGCACATTACCTCATTCAGGCCACAAAACAATATGGATTTGCTGTGGTTAAGTCCGGAAAGTAGTTTTGAAGAAGGCAAACCAATCCGGGGTGGAATCCCGGTATGTTTCCCATGGTTCGGCCCGCACAAAACCGATGCGGAAAAGCCACAACATGGTTTTGGACGGCTGATGTATTGGGATGTCAAGGCAACTTCAACCAATTCCGCCGGAGAATCGGTAGTCACTTTGCAACTTTGTTCTTCCGAAGAAACAAAAGCATACTGGCCATATGATTTTTGTGCTGAAATGACTTTCGTAGTTGGCCGCACTTTAACTGCAACTTTAAAAGTGACTAATACATCACGGGAACCCTTTGAATACACTTGTGCTTTGCATTCTTATTACAGTCTTTCGGGCATTGAAAACATTCAGATTGAAGGTTTAAAAGGTATAACTTATTACAATCAGCTTACCGGCGAATTTGATATTCAGGAAGAAGAAAACCTGAACATTCAGGATGCCACAACCCGCCATTACCTGAATACCGAATCGGTTGTTGTAATTGATGATCCATTATTCCGTCGCAGAATTAAGGCCAGTAAAACAGGAAGCAAAGTCACCACAGTTTGGAATCCAGGGGAGGAAACATGTGCTCAAATCGGTGATTTACCAGATTCCGGATACGAAACATTCGTGTGCGTTGAGGCAACCAATGCCTTTGATTATCCCATTCAACTTTCACCTGGTGAATCTCATGAAACCACCGCGATCATTGGGCTGGAAGAACAAGATGCATAAAACCAATGCTGCGCGTCTCCTCGATGCCAAAGGAATTTCGTATGAATTGGCCGAATACGAGGTGGATGAAAATGACCTGAGTGCAGCCACTCTGGCTAAAAAAATAGGCCAGGATATTGAGCAGATTTTCAAAACGCTTGTTCTTCGTGGCGATAAAACAGGTGTTTTTGTGGCAGTTATTCCCGGAAATACTGAAGTCGACCTGAAAAAAGCTGCCCGTGTATCCGGAAATAAGAATTGCGCCATGGTTCTGCAAAAGGAATTGCTGGGTTTGACCGGCTATATTCGTGGCGGTTGTTCTCCTCTGGGAATGAAAAAACCGTATCCGCTATACATCCACGAAACCTGCCAGCTTTTCAATACGATTTTTATAAGTGCAGGGCTGCGGGGATTACAGCTCAAACTTAATCCTGATGATCTGGTCAAACTAACCGGTGCGGTAATTTGCGAAATAGCTGAATAGTCGGGCTTCTAACTTTCAGGAAATAAAATGGCGTTTTTATAAAAGCTTTCTTTTATCTTTGGATAAACCTAAAAACCCCGTTTATGAACAATCCACTAAATCGCAGAACTTTTCTGACTCAATTATCGGCAGCAGCAATTGCCACCGGATTATCCTCAATCCCTTTTATTTCAAGCTCCAAATCGGTAAATCCGCAAAAGAAACTGGGTATTGCCCTGGTTGGCCTGGGATATTATTCTACAGGTATACTGATGCCTGCGCTTGAAAAAACTGAAAATGTAAAACTGGTTGGCCTGGTAACCGGAACTCCGGAAAAAGCGAAGAAGTACGGAGAGAAATACAATATTCCCAAGGAGAACATTTACAACTACCAGAACTTTGACGAAATAGCAAAAAACCCGTCTATCGATGTGATATATATCGTTTTGCCCAACAGTATGCACAAGGAATTTGTTATTCGTGCAGCCAAAGCCGGAAAGCAGGTGATTTGCGAAAAACCGATGGCTTTGAATGCCGCTGAATGCCGCGAAATGATTGGTGCCTGCCAGAAAGCCGGTGTTTCACTTTCGATAGGTTACCGCCTGCATTACGAACCCTACACCCAACGCATCATGCAAATGGCCAAAGAAAAACCGTATGGTGATATTTTTATGGTACATGCTTCTGCAGGATGGAGAATGGGACGACCAACTGAACAGTGGAAAGCAAAAAGCAAACTTGGCGGCGGCGCAATCATGGACATGGGACCATATCCTTTGCAGGCCGCACGGTATTCTACCGGAATGGAACCCATTGCAGTTACTGCTCAGATGTTTAATTCCGATCCGAAAGTTTTCGATGGAGTAGATGAAACTACCACTTTCCAACTTGAATTCCCAGGAAACATTTTCGCCAATTGTTCCACTACTTTTGCTGCCAACGTCAATTTTCTTACCATTAATGCACAAAAGGGAGATTACGGCCTCAATCCATTCAGTGGATACAATGGAATTCATGGATTCCTTCCCAATGGAGAAAAATTCGACTTTCCTGAAATGAACCAACAGGCCGCACAGATGGACGAAATGTGTCTGGCGATTCTGGAAAAACGACCTTGCAAAACACCGGGTGAAGAAGGACTTCGCGATATGATCATTATTGATGCCATACGTGAATCGGTGCGCAAAGGAGGAATAAGAATCGTCCTCTAAATCCATTTTTGGAAAGGGTCATTAGTCATTGAAATCCTTTTTCTCATGACAAATGACCCTTTCCTTTTTCCTATTTTACAATTCATCCGCTTTTTTCGACAGTTCATCAACTTCTTTTTCGAATCGCGCTGACTATGTTTCACCTTTGAATCGTGAATTATATAGAAGTCAGAAAATGAAACGAGCCATTCTTTTTATCTCCCTTTGCTTTCTTGGTTTAACTACCTTTTCGCAAACCATCATTTCAGGAAAAGTGACACAGATTAACGGGGAACCGATGCCCGGAACCAACGCATTTTTATCGGGAACCTACGATGGCGGTTCGGCAAATAAAAACGGTGAATTCAAATTCAAAACCACAAAAACAGGCGAGTACATTTTGAAGGTGGAATTTGTGGGCTACGAATCGTTTTCTCGAAAAGTAGAACTGAAAGGAGATTCCATTCGGGTAAACGTTCAGTTGAAAGAAGCTTTTAATCAATTGAATGCGGTGACCATCACGGCCGGAACTTTCGAAGCGGGTGACAAAAGACAGGCAGTAACCATCACTCCGCTCGACATGATGACCACTGCCGGAGCAGCCGGTGATGTTTATGGTGCACTGCAATCTCTTCCGGGAACAACCACGGTTGGAGAATCGGGTCGCTTGTTTGTGAAAGGCGGCGAAAGTGAAGAATCTCAAACCTACATCGATGGTTCGCTGGTAACTGTTCCTTATCAGTCTTCGGCTCCAAATATGGGCGCTCGCGGAAGGTTCAATCCGTTCATGTTCAAAGGAACCGTTTTCAGTACGGGCGGATATTCTGCAGAATATGGACAGGCACTTTCGTCGGTGTTGTTACTCAATACTAACGATATGCCTGCGGAAGACCAGATTGATCTGTCATTTTTATCGATTGGACTCGAGTTTGCCGGAACAAAAAAGTGGAATAACGGAGCAGTTACCGGAACCTTGAGCTACCATAATCTGGCCCCATACATGAACCTTGCACCTCAAAATTACAACTGGTCCCGCGCGCCGGAATCCACCTCAGCCGCGATTAGTTTCAGACAGAAAACAGGGAAAACCGGTTTGTTCAAATTTTATTCCAGTTTCGACAACGACGGGTTTACCGTTCAACAAATTCATCCCGGTTCAGGCGTAATTCCAGTTGACTACAAACTGGCCAATGGCAATCAGTTTATGAATGTTTCCTGGAACGGAAATTTGGGTGAAAAATGGACAATGAATGCTTCAGGATCGTTTACAAATAATCAGGATGACATTCATTTTGAGCAGACTAAGGGTGCAAAAAACATCCAGGGAATCTTCCTGAAAAATGTATTTTCATACCCTATCAGCGAACGGTTTAGTCTGAAATTCGGCGGAGAATTCGTCCGAAAAGCCTATTCTCAGAATGCACAAATACAAAACGAAATACATGATAACAATTTTGCCAATCAATCGTTTTCAGGGTTCACTGAAGCGCAGATTTATGCCTCTTCGAAATTTGTAACGCGTGTCGGTGGACGGGTTGAGTATTCCGATTACCTGCAACGGTTCAATTTTTCTCCACGCTTTTCGGCAGCTTACAAAATAACCGGCAAAAGCCAGTTCTCATTGGCTTATGGCTGGTTCTATCAAAATCCTTTGGACGATTATCTGCTCTATACCAACCAGTTAAAACCTGAACGTGCCGATCATTACACATTCAGTTTTCAATCGTCGGCCAACAGCCGGACCATCAGGGCTGAACTTTTTTACAAAGAATACAAGGATTTGGTCAAATTAAACGGCAATCAATTTTATCTGCCTTCAAGTTACAATAACTCCGGAACTGGCTATGCCAAAGGGTTTGACTTGTTCTGGAGAGATAAAAAAACTATTCAAAACGGCGATTACTGGATATCGTATTCGTATCTGGATACCAAACGAAATTACCGAAATTTTCCGGTGGAAGCGGTTCCAACCTTTGCCAGTAAGCACAATTTGGCGGTAGTGTACAAGCACTGGTTTGGTGGCATGCGTTCGTATGCCGGGGTAAATTTAAAATACTCGTCGCCAAGGGTGTACAACAATCCAAACTCAACCGTTTTTAACGGCGAAAAGATGTTGCCCTACCGAAGTCTGGATGTAAGCTGGAGCTTTCTGTACCGCCAGAACATCATTATTTACGGTGCAGTAACCAATATTGCAGGTACTAAAAATGAATTCGGACGCAGTTACGGAATTACACCCGATGAGTCAGGAATTTATCCAGGTACGGCCATTCAGCCCAGTTCGAACCGCTTTTTTGTGCTGGCTTGTTTTATCACCCTGACCCGGAAAGGAAATGCGAACCAGATGGAAAAGATTGAATAGGAAAGCCTCCCCCAAACCCCCTCACAAAGAGGGGGCTTCTGGAAGCCCGGGTTAGAATAAATTTGTTTGTAAAGAATTAGTTATTACTTATAATTTCACAACTGGCTTTTTTTTAGCCCTCCCCCTCGGGGAGGGTTTGGGAGGGGCTCTTAAATTAAAACAATCATGAAAAAGATCATTTTATCACTTGCAGTAGTGTTGGTTAGTTTAGTTTCGATGGCTCAGAAGCCCGAGTATATGCAGGCCATGGGCGAAACTCTGGGAGGGTTCTCAACCTGTAAAAACGTGGAGGATTTTCAAGCTTTGGGAAACAAGTTTGAGATGATCGCCAATGCTGAAAAAGGCGAATGGCTGCCACTCTATTATCATGCTGAATGTTACATCCTGATGAGTTTTGTAGAGCTCTCTGATCCTGAAAAAAAAGACGGTTACCTGGATGTTGCCGGGAAATCGATCGAAAAATTACTGACAATGGTTCCCGGCGAAGCGGAAATTTATGCACTTCAGGCCTTTTACTTTACCGGTCGTCTCGTGGTTAACCCGATGGAACGCGGGCAGGAATTCGGACAACTTACCGGACAGGCAACCGGCAAAGCACTGGCAATTGATCCGACCAATCCGCGAGCCAAAATGATGCAGCTTCAGATGAACATCGGATCAGCTCCTTTTATGGGTGTGGATCCAAAATCATTTTGTCCGCAGGCAAAAGAATTGCTGGCCAACTGGGACAATTTCAAGCCAAAATCAGCCATTCATCCAAACTGGGGAAAAGACCAGGTTGAAGGCATCGTGAAAGGCTGCGAGTAATCGAATGAATTGAACTTGCCAAAATGAGCATCATTGCGAAGGAGTTGGAGTGCAACGGAAACGGACTGAAGCAATCTGTTCAATGCATGAAACGAAAGATTGCTTCACTTCGTTACTAATGACAACATTATTTATTGTACACATAATGAGGCGGATAATGTTGTCATAAAACCTGGTGTACTGATAGGTATGGGGACTCGCAATGACGTATCGATTCAAGAACAAGAAAACACTCGAAAATTTAAACCTGGTTCCGGAAAGCACCATCTTCCGGGCCCGGATTTATCATTAACTTTACCAACTCGGCAAACTTTAAACTCATTTTAAAATGAATCTTCCCGGATTTTGGAACAAACCTTTCTCAGCTTTCCGATTTTTAATGGCCAATGTCATTTTAAGCCTTTGCCTTATTTTCACCTTAATGTCCGGATTCTTTCAGGATTGGAAAACTTTTGGGATTGGATTTTTATGGGCCTTCAGTATAACTATCACGCAATGGACTGGATTGTCGATTATTTACAAAATCATTGATGATAGAATTTCATGGATTGAAACCCCTGTCAGAAAGGTTATTGTTCAAATTTTTGTATTTCTCGCATATTCAATCAGTGCTTTTATCCTGGTTCAGCTTTTTAACTTTTATGTCTGGGTTGGTCAAAGTCCTTCACAGTCATGGGGTTCGATCCTCAAGTCTGTTCCTTATACTGTGCTGATTTCATTCATTATTTCATTGATATTTACAGCAACCGGATTTTTCTTTGCCTGGAAACGATCGTTTCAGCAAGCCGAAAAATTGAAAGCTGAGATGCTGGCCTACAAATACGAATCACTGCGGAACCAGATTAATCCGCATTTCCTGTTCAACAGCCTAAATGTGTTGAGTGATCTGGTGTACGACGATCAGGCCCAGGCTGTCAGGTTTATCCGCCAGCTCAGCGATTTATTCCGTTACGTACTCGACAGTCGCGATAAAGAACTCGTTCCGTTGAAAGATGAACTGGAATTTATTCAATCATTTACTTATCTGCTGAAAACACGGTTTGAAAATAAACTGAAGTTTGAGATTGATGTTCAGCCCGATTCAGATGATTATATTGTGCCGATGACGCTTCAGTTACTTATTGAAAATGCCGTGAAACACAACGAAGTTTCTGAAGCATTTCCGCTCCGGATTTCAATACGAAAGAAGGATGATTGGCTTGAAGTTGAGAATAATCTGCAACCTAAAAATGTGGGTGACGATTCTAAAAAGACCGGTTTGAAAAACATCATTCAGCAATATGCTTTCTTCTCGGAGAAGCCAATAAAAATTATCAGCTCAGATGAGAGTTACCGAATTCGGGTACCCATTTTAAAATATATGGAGAAATGAAAATTTTGATTCTTGAAGACGAATCCCGGGCCGCCAATCATCTGGAACGCTTGCTGGCAAAGGTTGCCCCAAATATGCAGGTAATTTTGAGAATCGAATCAGTGCGCGACGGGGTGAAATACCTGCAAAACAATCCCGGACCCGATCTGATTTTCTCAGATATTCAGCTTGCAGACGGACTGAGCTTTGAGATTTACAATCAGGTGACTGTTCGTTGTCCGATTATTTTTACCACCGCTTACGATCATTATGCGCTTGAAGCTTTCCAGACCAATGGCATCGACTATCTCCTTAAACCCATTGAAGAAGAGCGACTTAAACAGGCCATTGAAAAGGCCAGGCATTTTTCACCGGCACTTTTGCTCGAAAAGATTCTTTCAATCGGCAATCTGGGTTCAGAGAAAGCGTTCAAATCAAGGTTTATAGTGAAGGTCGGTGATAAGATAAAAAGCGTTCCTGTTGACGAAATTCTGGTATTCTACAGCCAGGAAAAAGCCAGTTTTATCCGTACTTCAGATGGTCATAATTATTGCATTGACTATGCCCTCGACCAACTGGAACCGATGCTCGACCCTGAAATTTACTTTCGGATTAATCGCAAATACCTTGTAAAAATTGATGCCTGTACCAACATTCTGGCATGGACCAACTCGCGGCTTCGTCTCAAAATTGATGGGATCGAAGATTCTGAAATCATTGTAGCCCGTGAGAGGGTTCAGGATTTTAAAAATTGGCTGGACCGATAGGAAAAGCAAAGTTTTTCATAAATTGTGGCACAAATTGCAATCCCATGAAAACAAAATTTTTAGTCGCACTACTGGGTCTGTTTTCTTTTCTGGCCCAGGCTCAAAATCTTCCCAAAGTAGCCTCTGGAACAATCCGGCGGGTTGAAAACTTCCAATCCAAGTTTGTTGATGCCCGCAATGTGGACATCTGGCTACCTGAAGGTTACACCCCGGAAAAGAAATACCGCGTGGTTTACATGCATGATGGGCAAATGCTGTTCGACAGTATCCAAACCTGGAACCAAAAAGAGTGGAAAGTGGATGAAGTTTTTTCACAACTCATGCGCGAAAAGAAAATTGAAGAATGCATTGTGGTTGCCATTTGGAACAATGGTGCTGACCGGATTTCAGAATTTTTGCCAACCAAAATTTTTACCCTGCTCGATGATAAAACACAAACCTTGTTGAACCAAAAATACCTGAATGGCAAGGGTGCCAGAGGCGACAATTACCTGAACTTTCTGGTGAATGAAGTAAAACCATACATCGATCTGAATTTTTCAACCTACAAGGATAAGGATCATACGTTCATGATAGGATCGAGCATGGGCGGAATTATATCAATCTATGCGATCAGCGAATATCCCGAAGTTTTTAGTGGCGTGGCCTGTATGTCAACCGCCTGGTTAAGTCATATTGAACCGTACTACGCCATCCCGGCTGCAACTTTTGACTACCTTAAAAACAATCTTGCTTCGCCTTTCGGACATCAGATTTACATGGATTATGGCACTGGCGAGAGCGACAAACCGTATGAACTGACCCAGTCGTTTGTCGATTTAATTGCCAAAGGCAAGGGATTTGTAGATTTTAATTATCTGTCGAAAGTTTACGACAAAGACGAGCACAACGAAATTGCCTGGAGCAAGCGTCTGCATTTTCCCATCGAATTTTTGCTGGCAAAAGTTCAGCCACAAAAATGCAGTTCAGGACGTATTGAATTATATGAAGATTTTCCATCAAAACTGATCACCTCCAGAAATGTCGAAGTATGGTTACCCGAACGATTTAGTCCAAAAAAGAAATATGCTGTTCTTTACATGCACGACGGCCAAATGCTCTATGATGCCTCCAGTTCCTGGAATAAACAATCCTGGGATGCCGATGATGTGGCAGCCAAACTGATGCAGGAAGGCAAAGTTCAGGATTTTATCATCGTTGGAATCTGGAATGGCGGAAAAACACGACATGCAGACTATTTTCCGCAAAAACCCTTCGAATCGATGAGCCCGGAGCAAAAAGATTTTGTCATCAAACAGCTTCAGCCGACAGGACAGCCAACCGAAATATTTCAGCCAGTCTCCGACAATTACCTGAAGTTTCTGGTGACTGAACTCAAGCCATTTATCGACAAAAAATACCCGGTTTATACCGACCGGAAACACACGTTTGTAGCTGGGAGCAGCATGGGCGGACTCATTTCGATGTATGCTATTTGTGAATATCCCGATGTGTTTGGAGGAGCAGCCTGCCTGAGTACCCACTGGCCCGGAATATTCTCCATGGAAAACAATCCGGTTCCAGCTTCATTTGTTAATTTCCTGAAGAAAAATTTACCGCTTCCGAAAAGCCACAAAATTTATTTTGATCATGGCGATCAAACCCTGGATGCCATGTATCCGCCTTTACAGAAAGAGGTTGACGAAGTAATGAAAGCCAAAGGATATTCGGGTAAAAACTGGGAAACTCAATTCTTTCCGGGAAAAGATCACAGTGAAAAATCATGGAATGAGCGGTTAAATATTCCATTGGAGTTCTTACTAAAAAAGTAAGAATGGAAAAACTTATCGTATTTGGAATTCTAAGTCTGCCGGTTATTCTAATTTCATGGCGCACTTTATTCAGTATAAAAACCCATGGTTTTTACCGGTTCTTTAGCTGGGAATGTATTCTTTGGCTTTTGGTTTCCAATTACAGCTTTTGGTTCGAAAATCCGTTTGGCCTCAAACAGATTTTTTCCTGGATATTCCTTTTCTATTCCATTTATCTGGTTCTCGCAGGAACTTTACTTTTGAAAAAAGCAGTAAAAACAGACCTTGCCAGAAATGAAAAGTCACTTTACAAATTTGAAAGAACTACAGAATTAATTGAAACAGGTATTTTCAAATACATCCGGCATCCGCTCTATTCATCACTGCTATTTCTAACCTGGGGGATATTCCTAAAAAACACAACTGCATTTTTGCTCGTTATATGCTTGTTCTCATCTGTATTCCTCGTGATTACCGCCCTTTTTGACGAAAAAGAATGTGTTACCTATTTTGGTGAAAAATATTGTCATTACATAAAACGGACCAAACGATTCATCCCATTTGTCTTTTAAAACAGGATAAAAAACTACAATCAGAATTTCCAGTTTCAGAAAGGTTGATCTTTCGGCAAACCAAACTCTACAATAAATTGTTACCAGTAATGCTAAGACGACCGTGCAAACATCAAACGACAGAAAATAAAATATGACAGTAGAACTATTCAATCAAGAATTTGAAGGCATCGTAGGACAATTAAAATCTTATATTTTAAGAATTACGGCAAGCATTGCAGACGCAGAAGATATTGTTCACGACACGTATATAAAAGCTTTGGACAAATTACACACTTTCCGAGGCGCATCTTCCTTAAAAACATGGCTATTTACTATTGCTTCCAACTTGGCAAAAGACAATTTAAGAGCACAAAAACGCTGGACAGAAAATGTAACTGATATCACAAAAGAAGCCGCTCTAAATAACAGACAGTTCTTTCAAGAGGCAATGAATATCCGAATGACTTCACCTCACGGACAATACGAAGTAAAAGAGCATATTGCTTTTTGTTTTACCTGCATCTCAAAATCATTACCCTTAGAGCAACAACTTTGTGTTTTTCTGAAAGAAGTTTATGAGTTTAAAGTTTCTGAAATACCGACCATACTCGGAACTACCGAAGCAATGGTAAAATATTACCTGCATGCAGGTCGGTCAAAAATGATTAACATTTTTGATGGGCGATGTGCCTTGATAAACAAAGAAGGTGTTTGCCATCAATGTTCCGAACTCAATGGAATTTTCAATCCAAAACAAAATACACAAGTAGAATTAATGAAAATTGATTTAGTTAAGGAAGCGGAAAAAGGGGATAAAGAACATTTATTTGATTTAAGAATGCAGGTTTTAAGAGAAATAAATCCGTTTAAATCAAAAGCTTCTGAATTGCAACTATATCATTTAGAGCATAATAGACAAGTAATGGAAAAGTATTTGGAAAAAACTGTTGATTAATCCTATCGTTTTGTTTTGCCCAATCGTCAACATAGAAAACAAAACGAAAAATGAAGTATTTAATCACAATTTTAACAATGACAATGATGATAACATCAACAATGGCTCAAAATGGAAAAGCAGCGACCATTAAAACAACGTTTCACAGAGAAACATCTGTAAGTATCGAAATTAAAGCCGACCCGGCAATTGTTTGGGCTTTGCTAACTAAAGCTTCTGACTATCCACATTGGAATTCAACCGTAACTTCTATTGAAGGCAACATCGCATTAGGTGAAAAAATTAAATTAAAATCAATTCTTGATGCTAAGCGAACCTTTAAACTCAAAGTAAAAGAGTTTGAACCAGAGAAGAAATTAGCTTGGGGAGATGGTCAGGGAAATCGTGTTTATACCATCACAAAAAATGGAAGCGGAACAATAACATTTTCAATGACTGAAAAGATTGGCGGGTTAATGTTTCCAATGTATGCTAAAATGATTCCATCATTTGACCAATCGTTTGAACAATTTGCAAGCGACCTGAAAAAGGAATCGGAAACAATTATGAGTGCCAAATAATTTTTCAACCTAAAAATCAAACAAAATGAAAATAGTTAAAGTAACATACACCACAAAAGCAGAGTTCTCAGAACAAAATCAAAGCAATATAAAAATTGTAATGACTGATTTGCAAAATGCAAATCATCAGGGCATCAATTACAATGTTTGTTTATTGGCTGACAATAAAACATTTATTCATACTGCATTTTTTAAATCAGATGAAGACCAGAGACTTTTAACTGAATTACCATCTTTCAAAAGTTTTCAAGAACTGTTAAAATCTAGTGGACTTGAAGTTCCACCCAAACAAGAATTGCTAACATTAGTAGGTTCATCAACTAACATTTTTAACTCGTAATATGAAAACAATTTTAGTCACGGGTGCAACAGGACGACAAGGTGGTGCTGTTATTGAACATTTGCTTAAGAATAATTTTAGCATAAAAGCACTGTCAAGAACACCAGATAGTGTTTCAGCACAGCTTCTCACTTCAAAAGGAATAACTGTTGTGAAGGGTGATATGTCAAATATTCAATCGTTAAAAGATGCTATGAAAAACTGTTATGGAGTTTTTAGCATTCAAAATTATTTTGAATATGGTGCTGAAAAAGAAATTTCATATGGTAAAAACGTAGCGGATGCTGCAAAGCAAAGTAACATTTCGCATTTTATTTACAGTTCGGTTTGCAATACTGATAGCAATACTGGCGTACCTCATTTTGAGACGAAAAATAAAATTGAACAATATATCAAAAGTATTGATTTGCCATACACCATTTTACGGCCGGTGAAGTTTATGGAAAACTATTACATCCCACAGGTATTTAAGGGGATATTAAGTGGTAAGCTATTTGATTCAATAAAGTCAGGCAAAAAACATCAGATGATTACCCTGGATGATATAGGTAAATATGTTGCAGATGCATTTGCTAATCCCGAAAAATATTTAAACAAAACAATTGAAATTGCTGGCGATGAATTAACCAATGAGGAAGTTGCCCAAACTATGTCAGAAGTGCTTGGAATTAAAGTGAAGTTCAAGAGGCTGCCTTTGTTTATTGTCAAATTAGTAATGGATAAAGAATTGTATCTGATGTTTAATTGGTTTTATGAAAAAGGGTTTACAGCTAATTTAGAAGAAACAAAAAGAAATTTTCCATCGGTTAAAGTTACTACTCTAAAAGAATTTTTACTCAATGAAAAATGGCAACGATGGAATAAAAAAGGAAGCGTTTAAAACAAATTCAAAATGAAGATTATATGAAAAATGAAATCGGAACAAAAGAAAACCCTTCAGTTTTAAAAACACCTCCCTTGACGTCGGAATATACAATGCACGTTGACGAAAAAGATGGTAAGGAAGTTTTAGTTTGCCAGTTGGCAAGACGGTGTTGTTATACGACATCCGTTGTTTAACTGACCTTCAATCAATGCTAAAAAAGCATGGTGACTGGATGGAACTTGGTAGTGCTGACGAGCAGAAACCTGCAAAGGACGGAACGGTAGAAGCTTGGGGACGTTCAGAGAAAAATCCTGTTGGTGGATGGTATGGTCTTAAAAAAGGACTTCGTGGACGTTTTGGAATGTATATTCCACCATTAATGGAAAAACTCGGACTTGCAGAAGTAACACACGACGCAAAGGGGAATAAAATGAAAGCAAAGTAACTACGGACAAATAAGCACTATTTGAACAGCACCTACATGAAATTGTCGGTTCAGTGCTCTGCACACAGTTTTGTGGTTAATCAAACATTGGTTGTCCGCATCAACATTTGTATTAAAAATCGTGAACTTCTTTTAGCTGCAAACCGTTACCTGTCTAGTTAAACTTTTCTTATTCGAATTAAAAACGACAAACGATGCAAACAATTCTTGGAGCAAGCGGCACTGTTGGTGTTGAGCTTGCAAAAGCCTTAAAAACCTATACCGATAAAATCAGGATAGTTAGTCGGAATCCTAAAAAGACCAATGAATCTGACGAATTATTCCCCGCCGATCTGACTGATTCATCTCAGATTGACAAAGCCATTCAAGGCTCAGAAATCGTGTATGTTACCATTGGATTTGAGTACAAGCTTAAAGTCTGGCAAGCTAACTGGCCCAAATTCATGAAGGCAGTTATCGAGTCGTGCCAAAACCATCAGGCAAAACTGGTATTTTTCGATAATGTATATATGTACGATCCTTCGGAAATCCCAAATATGACTGAGGAATCCAGAATAAATCCTTCAAGCGGAAAAGGAAAAATACGCGCAGAAATTGCTCAAATGATATTATCGGAAGTAGAGAAAGGCAAACTCACCGCTTTGATTGCCCGCTCGGCTGATTTTTACGGTCCAAAGTGTATGAACAGCATGACGCAAACTATCATAGAAAACCTGAAGAAAGGGAAAAAAGCAATGTGGCTGGCCAGTGCTGATAAAATGCACAATTTCACCTTTACTCCGGATGCCGGAAAAGCAACTGCTCTGCTTGGAAATACTCCGGATGCGTACAACCAGGTTTGGCATTTGCCGACCACCCACGACAAACTAACAGGAAAGCAATGGGTTGAAAAATTTGCCCAGGCGTTAGGTGTAGAGCCAAAATACTCGGTTCTGCCTGTTTGGATGATGGGAATTTTAGGAATTTTCATTCCAATCCTGGGAGAATTGAAAGAAATGTCGTATCAAAATGACCGTGATTATTTCTTCGACAGCAGCAAATTCGAAAAACGATTCGACCTGAAGCCAACTCCTGTTGATGTAGCTGTTCATGAAACGGTAAATTCATACAGTTAACTGATGATATTAAGATACTGAAAAACCTTATCAATAAATACTGAATTCTGTTCGTCAGGATTTCGATCAAACTTTTGCTTCAGTCTGTTCTGGTCGATGCAGTTTACGAATTGCACCGGGACGAATTTTTGCAACCCGATCAGGTTTTTCACACTACTGATCTTTTCTGTGTTTTCAAGATTAAAAATTCTGTTTCATCCAAATTCATTTGACATTTTCTAAACCCGCTAACAACATTTTTAAAATAGTCAGAACAATCCGGCGAATTTTCTAAACAGCGTGGACAAATAATTTATTAAGTTTGTAGGGAATTATCCTTTAACCAAACCAATGACAAACAAACTGACTCAAATTGTTGCTCCAAAAGGTAAACTTGTCTTAGCAATAATCACCGCACTGCTTCTTCAAATCAACTCCGTATTTGCTCAAACCAATTTAATTACCAACGGCGATTTTGAGAATAAAACTACCGGATGGACCGTTTGGGGAGCCACTCTTGCAAATACGACTGATAAACACTCCGGCACTTCTGCTGCTTTCGTAAGCAACCGGAAAAATCCCTGGGATGCAATTGCTCAGGATATCAAAAATGTACTGGTAAATGGAAATTCCTACACCTTGACTGCTTGGGTAAAAATCCCCAAACCTGCAGTTAATTTCAGGGCAACTCTGCATCTTAAGGATGGCATTTCAGATTCTTATCATGGGTATTTATGGACAAGCAGTCCGATGATTGGTTCATATGCATTTTATACTGAAACCTTCGCCCTAAACTGGACAGGAAATCTCGCTATTGCAGATCTTTATTTTGAAACAGAGAGTGTTGGCGGGGTCTATTCCGATTACCTGATTGATGATATACAACTGGTTAAAAACAAACCTGATGTCATTCAGGAAGGATCAGGATTGAAAGACATCAAGAGTTCGATGTTGATTGGTGGATGCGCAACTGAAGGCAGCAAAACTTACTGGACCAACACAGCAGCAAAAGCCCAGCTTTTAAAAGATTGCAATACGGTTACGGTGCAGTGCTATCCGATGGTTTGCTGGGACAATGTCAAGCATAATATCTTCCATGTAGGAGATTTCACCAGCAAGGTGAAGGACATGAAAAAGGAACACATGACTGTAACAGCACATATGTTGTTGGGATGGGACCAGTATTTCCCCGATTGGTATAAAAAGAATGACTTCCCAGCGGATAGTGTAGAATCCTTTATGAAAAACTGGTTGAAAACGATCATTTCCAACCCGGGTAATGATACCTTGGTTGATGTTTGGAATGTGGTAAACGAGGCGATAAGCTGGGATGGTAAAGGGGGGTATTGGCCATTATATAATGCAGATTTCAACAGTGCCTGTGAAATGCAGCGAATGGGCTACGAACCTGATGTTTCAGGATTAACAGGGACAAAATATGTGAATGCACAACACCCGATTTATATCCGGAAGGCATTTGAATATGCCCGGACATTGACTAAAAAGAAACTCGAACTGAGGGATTCAGGCTTTGAATTTCCTTCCAATGGAGCCAAATACAATGCCTTTTATCAACTGGCAGTTCATCTTAAAAAAATGAATGCCCCGGTTGATGTGATTGGATTTCAAACCCACCTCGATCTCGAAACAACTTACGATTGGGAAGCATATACCAACAACATCAAAAGGTATATTCAATTAGGATATGAAGTTAATATACCTGAAGTTGACATAGGTGATGTGGCCAAAAACTGGTCGGATTACAAAGCCGGACTGCAAAAGATGCAGTATTATAATCTGGTTACAGCTGCAATCCGCGGAGGGGCAAGCGAAATGCAAACCTGGGGATTCACCGATGATGGATGGCGTGCCGGACAAAAAGCATTTCCTTATGCCAATAACTTTGAACCAAAACCAGCCTATTATGGCATTAAGGAAGCATTGACTGATATGAGTTCCATCTTATTTTGGGAAATGGATGCCCCGGCAGACAATAAAATGCCTGATGTGATGAAATATAACAATTTCGGAACGCTCCATAATTTCACCACTCCGGTTATTGTAAACGGCTTCAAATCAAAAGCACTGCAATTTGACGGTATCGATGATTTTATCTCGACAGGAAAGCTATCGTCCAGTATTTCAGGCAACCTGACCTTTTCATGCTATATTAAAACAACTTCCACCAAGCCGGCCATTATTTCTGATATTCCACAGGATGGAATTTCAGGATTGAAAATTGGGATGAATGCTGAAGGAAAGATTTACCTGGATGCCGCTGAAGCAGGCCTGGCAGCTAATCTGGTCAGTTCGACCGTAGTAAATGACAACGCCTGGCATTTCATTGCAATTCAACGCGACAGCCTCACGTTTAGATTGTATGTTGACAGTTCTACTCCAATATCCACCGGGAAGGGTACTGTTCAGAAATTCGATCAGCTTGCAATTGGGGCAAAGATTGATGGGACATCAGCATTTGAAGGAGCTATCGATGAAGTAAAACTGTATGATTCGGTTGTTGAAGAAGGAAGTTTTGTCAGAAATTTTGCGCCATTCCCTCCTATGAAACTTTCCCTTCAAACGAATGTTCTTCGGATCAAACTTAGTTGGCTGGATCAAAGCGCCAATGAAGCAGGTTTTGTGGTTGAACGGAAAACCAAAGATGGCAATTGGGCAGAGCGCGGCAGGGTTGGAGCTAATGTTCTAAGTTTTGTCGATGTTCTTGATCAATACAGTACAGAATATTCCTATCGGGTCAGTGCATTTACTACCATAGGCCAATCGATTGGATCCGATCCGATCACTTATGTGACCCCAAAAGATCCAAAAACGGGAGTTAATGATGATTTCGCAGCATCGCCTGTATTGGTTTATCCAAATCCGGTAAAAGATAAATTTACACTGGGTTCATCGGAATCTGTCCGAATAAAAATAGTTGACCTTCAGGGGAAATTGATGCTTGAAAAAAATAATCTACCAACAAATGAAGTTGTTGACATAAACAATTTCGTCCCCGGAATTTATTTGCTTCAAACCTTTGGCAGTAGAAAAACAAATGTAGTCAAACTAATCAAGAATTAGCCACCTTAAAAATATGTACATCTTGTAAACTGAATGGATGGATCAATAACCTTTGATTCATCCATTCGGTTTTTCAAATTTAACCTACTTATAATCAAACTCTTAATTATTATTTTAGATTCATCTCGAAGATCTGTTCCATTTTTTTTTCTGGAACGAAAACTTTTCATCTTTTATTTAGTTTAAATGGCAGGTTAAATTCAACATGAATTCCGTTGAAATAAAGTTTTCCGGAAAGAATACTTATCCGACTGAAACAAAGTTTACCCGCCAATAACAAGGCGAAATTCATTTCTGATGTTTTTCTTAAGTTTGCGGCAAAATCTGTTTAATTAAAAACCATAAAATAATGGCTGAAGATAAAAAAGAAAAATGGATGAATTACCTGGCTATGACCACGGTAATATTTGCAGTTTGCGCCACATTATCAACTTTTAAAGGTGGTGGATATGGAAGCAAGGCCTTGTTAAACCAAACGCAGGCCTCCGATCAATGGGCATTTTATGAGTCGAAAAGCATCAAAAGTGCATTGACAAAAAATCAAAAGGATAATCTGGAACTTCAAAAGGAATTATTAACCGTTGAAACGCATTCTAAAGAAGATGTCGCAAAATATGATGTCAAACTTTCACTTTACGAAGAGGAAATCAAACGATACGAAGTTGAAAAAGCAGCAATAAGGGCGAAGGCAGAAGCATTTCAGAAAGACCGTGATGTTTGCCAGGAACATGGCGCACAATTCGGTCTGGCTATTATTTTCCTTCAGGTTACCATTCTATTGTCTTCCATTGCCGGATTGCTCAAAAAGAAACCCGTTTGGTATCTCAGTTTAGGAATTGGAGTTATTGGAATAGTATTTTTCATGGACGGATTCCTGTTGTTTCTGAAAGCTTTTATTTAATCCTACTTCGGGTTTCTGGGCTAAAAACTGTTTCGGTTTCCACCTATCCAATGCACCTATTTGAAAAAGCCTAAAGATAAATCATTATAAAATTTCAAAAAAATTAAAGCAATACAAAAATCGCTAAAGAAGCTGTAACTTATTCATATACTTGAGAATATAATAAAACGCACTCCGGAAAACCGAAGTGCGTTCTTTTTCATCCAAATCCGTTGATATTGAAATCAGTTCGGGCAAAAATTAATATGCACATTTATACCTATTGACTTTTTTGTCATAAATCCGTAAATTTAATTCTACGAACAAATAGAGTCAGGAAGTGAAAAATTCACCTATTCTCGATGACAAAGTCCGGGCAAACAGTAAAAGGGTTTTGCTGCTTTTTCCGCCATTTCATGAATTTTTGTATGGTGAGAATTGGAAGAAGTCTGAAAGTCCATTTCCTCCGTTGGGGTTACTTTATCTCGCTACGCCTTTGATCAAAGCAGGATACCAGGTATCGATAACAGACTTTCAGATTGATCATTTGGATAAATCACAGTATTTCAATAGCTTTCGAAATACTGATTACATTCTGATTTCCTGTTTTACTTTTGCTTACAATGTCATTCAGAAGATAATAGCTGACATAAAAAACACCAACGATAAAGCAGTAATCATTTGTGGTGGTCCTCATTGTAATGAAACTAATCTACCAATTGAAAACTCGGATGTTACTGTCATTGGTGAGGCTGATCTGATGATTGTTGAACTACTGAAATTAATTTCAGGAAACAAATCGCTGTCCGAAGTACCCGGAATATTCTACCGGAAGAATGGTCAGCTAATAAAAAATTCCGGAATCCATACGGTTGGAAGCCTTGACTCCGTTGATCCTCCATCATTTGATTTGATTGAAGGCAAAAGATATGGATACATTTATGGTGTACAATTGAAGCAGATGTTTCCGATTATTACAACCAGGGGCTGTCCTTTCATTTGTACCTTTTGTACGTTTCAAAATGTAAAATACAGGGAAAGATCGGTTGAAAATGTGATTCAGGAATTAAAAATCAGAGCAGCAGAAGGAGCAAAATATATCGTTTTCTGCGATGACAATTTTTTGTTGAACAAAAACAGGGTCAATGCCATATTAGACAGTATTATTCTAAATAAATTCCAGTTCAAAATAATCATCCAGGGAAGGGTAGATCTCATTAATTATGACTTGTGTCTGAAGATGAAACAAGCCCATGTAATCGTACTAATTTTTGGAATTGAAAGTATAAATCAGGATGTTCTCAATTTCTACAAGAAGAAAACAACTGTTGAAAAAATTACAGAAGTCATTGAAACAGCGAATCGACTGGGTATTATTACATCGAGTGGCCTGATTATTGGTGCCCCGATGGAAAAAATGGAACATTTCAAAAATACGATCAGATTCTTCCGGAAGGTTCCACAGGATTTCCTCAATGTAAACATTTTACGCTATCAGTATCCTTCACCGCTATGGATTGAGGCCAACAAAAGCGGGCTGATTGCTGATGACCAGAAGTTTGTTTACGCCAATGAAAAGCTGTCCAATTTTTCGTACGAAGAATTATTGAAAATCCAAAAAATGATCATCAAAGCGTTTTACAACAACCCGGAAAGAATTAGGCGATTTGTCTATAAATTGTCGAAGCATTTGGGATTACGGATGATTTTCAAAATCGTTATGTTTTACCTCGGTGAAAAAATCTACCGGCCTCCTCAGGAAATACACAAATAGAAACGAAAAACCAGCACCTTAATCTTACAAATTCCTTCATCAAATTAGTTAGAAACTGACCTTCCAAATTGACTGAAGTTCATGTAAGCAGCTTGAAAGATATGGTTTAGCGCAAAATCATTTTGGTGATATAATGAAAGGATATTGCCATGTGGTATTAAATATGGTAAATAAAAAAGAGATTTCGCCAAAAGAATCACGTGCAAACCTTATCTTTGGTATTAAGATAAACTAATCTTTGAATATAATAGCTTCAACCACCTCTAACCCTGAATTGCAATGCATACTGACTCAAAAAAACTTTTGGAAATAAACTCTTGGAATGACTTCTTCTCCTATGCAAACACACTGCACGAAAAAGGAAAAGGTGACATTTTTGAGTATCTGACAAAACTAATTTTAATCACAAAACCAGAGTACCGCTTAATGCTGAAAAATGTTTGGATTCAGCAAGAAGGCATCCCAAAAGAGATTAGAGAAAAAGTTAATCTTCCAACTACCGATGAAGGTATTGACATTGTAGCTGAAACTTTCACAGGAGAATATTGGGCGATTCAATGCAAATTCAAAGGTCAAAATCAAACTCCGACCTATAAAGAACTTTCAACTTTTGGCAACCTTGCCAATAATTACTGCAAAAACATCTCACTTGCCTTGCTGGTCCATACCGGAGAAAATGGGGTAAGAAAAAGAAAACTACTCGGAGACAATTATTCTGAGATAGGACTTGAATTCTGGCTTGGTTTAAATGCTGAAGATTGGGAAAGGATTCATAAGCAACTCAAAGGGCAATCGGTCCGACCGTTACCAAAAATTCCCCGACCTCATCAGGAAAAAGCCATAAAAAGTGCAACTCGGCATTTCATTAAAAACAAAGCACGAAGGGGGCGATTAATCATGCCCTGTGCTACAGGGAAAAGCCTAACGGCCTTTTGGATTGCCCATGCATTGGATGCAAAATCAATAATTGTGGCAGTTCCAAGTTTGGCATTAATCAAACAAAGTTTGGAGGACTGGACAAGGGAATTTGTCGCTCATAAGGAGGAACCAAAACCAAAATGGCTGGTAATATGTAGTGATGAATCAACTGCCAAACTTGACAAAGATGAATTTGTTTCAGATGCACATTCAATGGGTATTCCAACAACTACTAACGTTGAAGTCATCAGTGCATTTTTGAATGATAACCATATCGGAAGAAAGGTCATTTTTACAACATATCAGAGTAGCGACAAACTGGCACAAGCCTCAAGAAAATGTAAATATAGGTTTGATTTGGCGATATTGGATGAGGCACATAAAACGGTAGGCATAAAGTCTAAAGCATTTGCAACTCTAATAACGGATAAAAACATTTCGGTATCAAAAAGGATGTTCATGACTGCCACAGAAAGAGTGATGCGAGGAAGCAATGATGAGGTCTACAGCATGGATGATGAAGCCATCTATGGAGGTTTGTTTCATCAACTCACATTCAAAGAAGCGATTCAATCTGAACCTCCGATTATTTGTGATTACAAGGTGCTGACAATAACAGTTACCAACGATGAAATAAAGCAACTGATTGCCAAAAATAAATTACTGACCGATAGAGATGAAAAACTTGAAGAACAGGAGGCACAATCTTTGGCATCAGCAATTGCATTGAGAAAAGCAACACATAAATATGGCATTAAACATGCTATTTCTTTTCACAGAAGCATCAAGTGTGCTTATGACTTTGCCGATCTCCATGATTTCCTGAATTCTGGAAATCTTGACGATATAATACTTAGTTCCAGTCATATTTCAAGCAAGAAGTCTGCTGGAGAAAGAGCAAGGCTGTTGAATGATTTCGCACATGAACGACTTGCATTGATGACCAATGCCCGATGCCTGACCGAAGGAGTGGATGTGCCTGCCATTGATTGCGTATTGTTTGCCGATCCTAAACAAAGTATTGTTGATATTGTGCAGGCTTCTGGAAGGGCAATGAGACCTTATGAAGGTAAAGAGTGCGGTTATATCATGTTGCCATTAATAGTACCTGATGGTGTAAATTTTGATGAATTTACTGATTCAACTCCCTTCAAAGCTGTTGCAAGGATTATTTCTGCACTTTCAACACAGGATGAAGGGATTGCAGAAGAGTTTAAAATTACGACTTCTGGAAAGGAAAGTGGAGGTGAACGAAAGATTATATTCGAAGGGACAATTCCAGTTGGAATGCATATAGACTTGGGTAGTTTTGCTGAAAAAATAAATGCTAAAATATGGGAAAGAGCAAGCAAGTTAAATTGGAGGCCATTTATTGAAGCAAGAGCATTCGTGCGTAAACTAAACCTCAAGGGTACGCAAGATTGGGTAGATTATTGCAAGTCTGGAGGAAGACCTCCTGATATCCCAGCAGCACCATATATCAGATATAAAGGAAAAGGTTGGAAAAATTGGAGTGATTGGGTAGGTACACATCGATCTGGTAAAAATGAAATTTACCTTCCATTCAGTGAAGCCAGAGATTTTACTCAAAAGTTAGGCTTGAAAGGTCTTCGATTTTGGAAAAAATAGAGAGTATCTATTAAAAAGCCTATTAACATACCAACAAGACCAGAAAAGATATATGAAACTGATGGTTGGGCTGGATATGGAGATTGGCTGGGAACTGGCAATAAACCATACGCTGAAAGAACATATCGTTCATTTGAAGAGGCAAAAGCTTTTGTACACGCGCTTAAGTTAAAAACTTATCCAGAATGGAGGAAGTATACCAAATCAAAAGAAATGCCAAAAGATATCCCAAATTCACCACTTAATTATTACAAGGATACAGGATGGAAAGATTGCGGTGACTGGTTAGGAACTGGTTCAATTTATAGGGGAATTACAGGAAATAGAATGTATCTTCCTTTTGAAGAGGCAAGAGCATTCGTACATACATTAAACATCCAAAACATAGAAGATTGGAATAATTACTGTCAATCAGAGAATAAACCACTAAATATTCCACCAAAACCACAATCCTATTACAGAGGTAAAGGCTGGTCAAATTGGGAAGATTGGCTTGGAATTAAAATGAAATAGAAATCACCAAAAGAAGAAAGCACCCTGGTTTACCGAAGTGCTTTCTTTTTATGAGCGAGAAACGAGACTCGGACTCGCGACCCCGACCTTGGCAAGGTCGTGCTCTACCAACTGAGCTATTCTCGCAATAAATTTTCTGAACTGAATTTTCCAAGAAAGTACCCGGAGCGGGACTTGAACCCGCACAACCAATGGTCACAAGATTTTAAGTCTTGCGTGTCTACCGATTCCACCATCCGGGCTTCCTTAAAAAGAGCGAGAAACGAGACTCGAACTCGCGACCCCGACCTTGGCAAGGTCGTGCTCTACCAACTGAGCTATTCTCGCAATAATATTTTAAACGCCTCCTTAAAAAGAACGAGAAAAGAAACTCCCTGCCCGCCTATCGGCTTGTCAGGCGGGGAACTCGCGACCCCGACCTTGGCATCCCGAGTACTCGGGACTCCAACTGAGCTATTCTCGCAAAAAGTGTTTTGAACGTACTGTTTAATGCCTTTTTCAACAGCGATGCAAATATAGTCCTATTTTTTCTTTCTCCAAAAAAAGCAAAAACTTTAGCCCGTTTTCGCTGCTTATTTTTTAAATGGTCGATCGAGCCCGGTAATCTTTTTAATATCGTTCAGCTTATTCAGGGCTTCAAGCGGCGTCAGCTGGTTGATGTCCAGATTCTTGATCTCGTCGCGTATTTGTTTCAGTACCGGATCATCGAGCTGGAAAATACTCATCTGATAACCTTCCCTTTTCTCGGCCATTCCTTCCAAAGGCTTCGAAAGTCCATCTTTTCGGTGAGTATCTTCAAGCTGAAGGAGGATTTCGTCGGCCCGGCGAACAACCGAAGGCGGCATTCCGGCCATCCGGGCCACATGAATTCCAAAACTATGGTTGCTTCCACCAGGAACCAATTTTCGAAGGAATATCACTTTATTGCCCACTTCTTTGACCGAAACATTGAAATTCTTCACCCTTCCAAACGATTTCTCCATTTCATTCAGCTCGTGATAATGAGTGGCAAACATGGTTTTGGCGCGGGTTTTCGGATGCTCGTGGATGTATTCCACGATCGACCATGCAATGGATATTCCATCGTACGTTGAAGTTCCACGGCCCAGTTCATCCAGAAGAATCAGACTTCTGTCTGAAATATTGTTCAGGATGCTGGCAGCTTCGTTCATTTCGACCATGAAAGTGGATTCGCCCAGAGAAATATTGTCGGACGCCCCCACCCTGGTGAAAATTTTATCCACAAAACCAATTTGTGCCGCTTCTGCAGGAACGAAACTTCCAATTTGCGCCATCAAAACGATCAAAGCTGTTTGGCGAAGTAATGCCGATTTTCCGGCCATGTTAGGTCCGGTAATGATGATTACCTGCTGATCGTTCTGATTCAGGATGACATCGTTCGAAATGTACGATTCGCCCAGTGGCAGCTGATGTTCGATTACCGGATGGCGACCTCCTTTGATAATGATGTCTTTGGAATCATTAATTTCAGGTCGGAAATACTTGTAATTGATGGCCGATGTAGCAAACGACAAAAGACAATCCATTTGTCCTACGATTGCGGCATTTAACTGGATAGCCTGAATGTATTCAGCCAAAGCGACAACCAGTTCATTAAAAAGGCGAACCTCAATAGCCTGAATTTTCTCTTCGGCACCCAAAATTTTGGATTCGTATTCTTTGAGTTCTTCTGTAATATACCGTTCCGCTCCAACCAGGGTTTGCTTTCGGATCCACTCCTGCGGAACCTTATCTTTATGCGTATTCCGGACTTCAATATAATAACCGAAAACATTGTTGAACGCGATTTTTAAACTCGTAATGCCAGTCCTTTCTGATTCGCGTTCCTGCATACGGGCCAGGTAGTCTTTTCCGGAGAAAGCCAGTTCGCGCAACTCATCCAATTCAGGAGAAACGCCTGAAGCAATCACATGGCCTTTGTTGATCAGCGTTGGCGGATCGGGATGAATTTCCTTTTCGATGCGCGCCCTGATCGATTCGCAGGGATTGAGCTGTTCGGCAAAACGCTGAAGGTTTGGACTTTCCGACTGACTACAGATTTGTTTGATTGGGGCAATGGCCTGCAGCGCATATCTCAACTGCATGACTTCGCGCGGATTGATTCGAACCACAGCCACTTTCGAAATGATGCGTTCCAGATCGCCAACCAATCTGATATGATCCTCCAGATTTTCCTTCAGTTCAACTTCTTTCACCAGATATTCCACCACATTCAGCCGGTTGTTGATGGCGGCAACCTCCTTCAATGGCAAGGCAATCCAGCGTTTCAGCAAACGTGCTCCCATTGGCGAAATGGTTTTATCGATCACCTGAACCAGTGTTTTGGCTCCTTCGTTAATCGAATTAAAAAGTTCGAGGTTGCGAATGGTGAAACGATCGAGCCAGACATATTTGTCTTCTTCGATGCGCGACAGATTCACAATATGCTTTGTCTGATGATGCTGGGTCAGATCGAGGTAATGAAGGATTGCACCGGAAGCGATAATCCCGTAATTCAGTTCATGAACGCCAAAGCCTTTTAGCGATTTGGTTTCGAAATGCCTCATCAGGCGGTCGTTTGAGGCATCTTCGGTATATACCCAGTCGTCCTGTGAAAAAGTGTAATATTTGCCGCCGAACAGTGCTGTAAAATCAGCCGCTTTTCCTTTTTGAAACAAAACTTCCTTTGGTTGAAATGAGCTGAGCAGTTTGTCGATGTATTCGAATGAACCTTCCGCAGTTAAAAATTCGCCGGTCGAAATATCCAGAAAGGCAATTCCAGCCATTTTTTTATCGAAATGCACCGAAGCAAGAAAGTTATTTTCGCGGTGTTCCAGAATATTGTCATTGTAAGAAACGCCGGGAGTTACCAATTCAGTTATTCCACGTTTGACGATATTTTTGGTCAGCTTCGGATCTTCCAGCTGTTCGCAAATGGCCACACGGGCACCGGACCGAACCAGTTTCGGAAGATAAGTATCCAATGCATGATAGGGAAATCCTGCCAATTCAACATAGCTGGCTGAACCATTGGCGCGCCGCGTGAGTGTGATACCCAGAATTCCCGCAGCCCGAATGGCATCTTCACCAAATGTTTCATAAAAATCGCCTACCCTGAACAATAAAACAGCATCAGGATGTTTCGCTTTGACTGCATTATATTGCTTCATCAAAGGCGTTTCAACATATTTCGGAGTCGTAGTCAATGATCTGAATTTTTAAGATGAGCAAAGATACATTTTAAAGGATTGCATAAAAATGAAAATCAAAGTTTGGAGAGATCAAGTACATCGAAATACGGGTAGAAAATTCCATCCGGCATCATTTTGCATTTCTATCAGGAAGTTGCTACGAACTATCGAAAAATAAAATAACTTGCAGTATCATTTTCAATTTAAGCAATACAAACTAAAACCTGCCGATGGATTACTCAACCAATCAGAAAAAAAGTGCAGAGATAGTCGAGATTCGTGAAGTTCAGACTAAAAACGACCTTCAAAAGTTCATTCATCTGCCTGCAGCTATCCATAAAGACCACACCAACTGGGTTCCTCCAATTTATCTTGATGATTGGGATTTCTTTAATCCAAAAAAAAATAAATCATTCGAATTTTGTGACACCATTTTACTGCTTGCATACCGGAATAATGAAGTTGCAGGCCGCATCATGGGCATCATTCATCGCAAATACAACGAAAAGCATGCTGAAAAACGTGCACGCTTTGCCTTTTTTGAAACCTGGAATGATGATGAAGTTGCTGCTGAACTTATTCATTCGGTGGAACGGTGGGCTCTGGAGAAAGGAATGGAAAGACTGATCGGTCCGCTCGCTTTTTCTGACAAAGATCCGCAAGGTTTTCTGATCGAAGGATTTGACGAACCTGCAGTTATTTCTTCAAACTGCAATTTCCCTTATCAGGTTGAATTGCTCAAAAAAAATTCGTATTCCAAAGAGGTCGACCTGGTCGTTTTTAAAATCACCATTCCGGAACAAATTCCGGAGTTTTACCTGAAAATCCATGAACGGGCGTTGCGAAATAATCCCGGACTTCAGTTTTTGGAATTCACTTCAAGAAACAAGGTTAAACCATATATTCATCCGGTACTTCGGCTGTTAAACGCTACCTATACTGAGATTTTCGGTTTTATTCCGATTACTGAAGCTGAGATGGACGATTTTGCAAACCGGTATCTTTTTCTGATTAATCCCCGGTTTATCAAAGTCATAATTAATTCGCAGAACGAAGTGGTTGCTTTTCTAATTGCCATGTCGCATATTGGTGAAGGAATTCAGAAAGCGAAAGGATATCTTTTCCCTACTGGAATTTTCAGGATATTTGCTGCTGCACGAAGGTCGAAACAGCTCAACCTGCTCCTTGTAGGTATTCATCCGGAACATCGCGGCAAGGGACTTGATGCTCTGATGGGTGTTAAGATGCTTGAATCAGCCAAATCTGAGGGAAAAACAATCATTGACTCGCATCTTATTTTGGAACACAACACCAAGTCGAGAGCCGAATTGGAGCGAATGGGTGGTGTTATTTATAAGAAATTCAGGGTTTTTGGCAAGGATCTGAAATAATTTCTCCCGGTCATCTGATTAATTCACGCAATATTATTTTTTTGTTCCTTAAGGAAAAGGATACAATTGGATAAAAATCTGCATACATACTTTTACTGAAAACTGCCTAAACTGGAGAAAATCCGGAACTAAAACTGCAGCATATTTCGGGTCGAATTCCTGAGATTTTCCGTCCTTTCTTTTCTGTGCTTTTTGCCAATGAAGTTGAATTACTCGCCCAAACTTTGCAATCTATCAGAAAAATGAAATATCTTCGAGCCCTATTTTAAGCAGAACTAATGGATAAGCCGAAAGATAAAATCTCAGAATCAATTATAATTCAAGAAGTTAATTCAAAGAAAGAACTTAAAAAGTTCATTCATTTGCCAGCAGCCATCCATAAAGACCATTCGAACTGGGTTCCACCGATCTATATGGATGACTGGGAATTTTTCAATCCTAAAAAAAATAAATCCTTTGATTCGTGCGATACCCAATTGTTGCTTGCTTACCGAAATGATAAGGTTGTAGGCCGTATCATGGGAGTCATTCATCGTAAATACAATGAGAAACACCAGGAAAGCTGTGCACGTTTTGCTTTTTTCGAAACATGGAACGATTTGGAAGTTGCCAAAGCCTTGATCCAGTCGGTAGAAAATTGGGCCAGAGAAAAGGGAATGTCAAAGTTGGTTGGACCACTTGCATTTTCGGACAAAGATCCCCAGGGATTTCTGATCGAAGGATTTGATGAACCCGCAGTAATTGCTGCGAATTGTAATTTTCCTTACCAGGTTGAATTGCTCGAAAAAATTGAATTTACCAAAGAGGTTGATCTGGTGGAATATAAAATTAATATCCCGAATCCACTTCCTGAATTTTATCTGAAGATAGAAGAACGTGCCACACGCATGAATGCGAGTCTGCGCGTTTTGGAGTTTACTTCCAGAAGGAAAGTGAAACCATACATTCATCCGGTACTTCGCCTGCTAAACGCGACTTTTACCGAAATTTTTGGTTTTACTCCTTTTACTGAGGCCGAAATGGACGATTTTGCCAACCGGTATCTTTTCCTCATCAATCCACGGTTTATCAAGGTGGTTGCCAATTCTCAGAATGAGGTAGTGGCCTTCGTGATTGGAATGTCGCATATTGGCGATGGCATTCAAAAAGCAAAAGGATATCTTTTCCCCTTTGGAATATTCAAAATCTTTGCTGCAGCAAGGAAAACAAATCAGTTAAATCTGCTGCTTGGAGGTGTTGATCCGGCCTACCGGGGGAAAGGTCTTGATGTGATGATGGGTGTAAAGATGATGCAATCGGCCATTGAACAGGGAAAAACGATCATCGATTCGCATCTCGAACTGGAAACCAACACCAAGGTGCGTTCCGAAATGGAAAAAATGGGTGGTGTTGTTTACAAGCGTTTCCGTATTTTCGGTAAAGCCTTGTAGAAGTAACAGGTGTCAGTCGACGTATTCAGTGGTTATTTATTGTCATTTGCTTCACGTCATTGGTGGTCATTTTATCTCACTTAATCACTTTTCAATGACTATGAATGACCTAATGACAATTAATGACAGGGGCCGAGCTGTAAATTAAACTCTTTAGCTACAGGCAAATTCCTTGAAAGTATCCCGGAATTGTTAATTTTGCCTCATCATTCCAAACATATTATCCTGAAATAGCGAAACTCAACCGTGGCAGATATCATCCAGTTACTTCCAGATTCCGTTGCCAATCAGATTGCTGCCGGAGAGGTCATTCAACGACCAGCTTCCGTAGTTAAAGAACTGGTTGAAAATGCCATAGATGCCGGTGCCACTCAGATAAAAGTAAATATTAAAGATGCAGGGCGAACCCTTATCCAGATCATCGATAACGGCTGCGGAATGTCGGATACCGATGCTCGCATGGCTTTCGAACGACACGCAACCTCCAAAATCAGAACTGCCAGCGATATTTTTGCCATTAGTACCATGGGATTCAGAGGCGAAGCGCTGGCCTCCGTAGCTGCCATTGCCGAGGTGGAACTCCGGACCAAAGAACATGATCAGGAACTGGGAACTTTCATACACATTTCAGGCTCCAGCATCATTACCCAGGAACCGGTGCGGTGTGACAACGGCACCAATTTCCAGATCAAAAACCTTTTTTTCAATGTTCCGGCGCGACGTAAATTTCTGAAGTCGAATCCGGCTGAATTGAAACACATCATCAACGAAATACAGCGCATTGCTTTGGCCAATCCTGAAATCTCCATTTCGCTGCACCACAACGGATCGGCCATTTACGAACTTTCCGGAACCAATAAACGGGTCAGGATAGTTTCCATGTTCGGAAAAAACATCAACCAGAACCTGATTCCTTTGGATACCGACACTTCAGTCGTGAAAATCACCGGGTTCATTGGTCAGCCCAAACATGCCAAACGGACTTTTGGAGAACAATTCTTCTTTGTGAACAAGCGGTACATGAAACATCCGTTTTTCAACAAAGCCGTGATGCAGTCATTCGAAAAAATCTTGCCACCCGATTCATTCCCATCCTATTTCATCTATTTCGACCTCGATCCGGCCGACATTGACGTGAATATTCATCCAACCAAGACGGAAATCAAGTTCGAGAATGAATCAGCGATCTGGCAAATTCTGCAGGCCTCCATTCGCGAAGCACTCGGAAAGTTCAACATTGTTCCTTCCATCGACTTCGATCAGGCCGGAAGCCTTGATATTCCAATGCCACTTCACCATTTTGGCGATGTAAAAGCTCCTGAAATCAAGGTAGATCCTACCTATAACCCGTTCGAAACTTCATCGTCTTCAAAAAGCTACTCCGGATCAGGGGGCAATTCTTCATCCAGACCAATCGAAAGGCCAGGCCTGACCAACTGGCAATCGCTTTATAAAGGACTGGAACCGAATTTTGATGAAAAACCTGAAAAACAGGAAGATGAACCGGTACAGTTTCGCATGGAAGAACAGCAGACCACGAAAAACTCAGTTCAGTTTAAAAATAAATACATCCTGACACCGGTTAAATCGGGATTAATGGTGATTGACCAAAAACGCGCCCATGAACGTATTTTGTACGAACGGTTGATGCTCGTTCTTGAAAACAACGAGGTGGCAAGTCAGCAACAGCTTTTCCCCGAAACCTTTGAGTTGAATGCATCGGATGCCACTTTGCTGACCAGCATTCTACCTGAACTGCATGCACTTGGTTTTGACATCCGCGATTTTGGCAAAAACAGTTTTATTATCAACGGAACTCCCGGCGTATTGAATACATCATCACCCATCGAAGTTATTGAGAGTCTGCTTGAAGAATATAAAAATTCACCGGCCAACCTTCAGGAGAAAGCACGCGAAACAGTCGCAATCTCGCTGGCTCAGGCCTCGGCAATTCCATACGGACAGACATTAAAGCCGGGAGAAATCAACGAACTGATCGACAACCTGTTTGCCTGTCAGACACCAAATTTTTCGCCCAAAGGGAAAAAGATACTCTCGATTATGCCACTTGATGATTTTGAAAAATTATTGAAATGACAAATTGACTGAAAAGCCGGATGAAACTGGAAATTTGTTACTTTGGCGGATGAAAGGAAAAAGGAAAAGGGAAAAAGAAAAAACTGGTGTGATTCTCGAAACCCGAGGCGTGAACTTGTGCTTAGATAGTAATCTTCTGACGGAGCGTCATGCCGAACTTGTTTCGGCATCCCCAAATAGGATGAGACCCTGAAACCCAGCCTGCCGGCTGGCAGGAAGTTCAGGGTGACCGGCTCTTGACAATTTCAAGTTAACGCAAATTATTAGAAACAAAAACGAATAACAATGCAAAATTTCAGACCCAGTATCAATACCATTCCACCGGTTGTAAAAAACCTGATCATTATCAATGTGCTCATGTGGCTTGCAACCATTATCCTCCATATGCGCGGAATTGAACTTACCGATATCTTAGGACTACATTACATTGAATCGCCGGATTTTAGGCCCTACCAGTTGATAACTCACATGTTTATGCATGATGACAGCGGTCCAATGCATTTAATATTCAACATGTTCGCACTATGGATGTTTGGCCGGGTTCTGGAAAGTGTTTGGGGCCCGAAGCGGTTTTTTATCTACTATTTTGTAACCGGATTGGGCGCTGCAGTTCTGCACACCTTAGTCAATTATCTTCAGTTTCATTATCTGGCAGGCCATATGTCACCCGAAACGGTTCAGATGGTAATGACGCAGGGGACCGATATTTTTAACCAGGGTAAAAACTTTTCGGACCCGGCTGCCGGAAAACTAAATCTCATGCTGAACATTACAACAGTTGGCGCTTCCGGAGCAGTTTTCGGAATATTGCTGGGTTTCGGAATGCTTTTCCCGAATACCGAGCTGATGTTGTTGTTTCCACCGATTCCGATTAAAGCTAAATATTTTGTTCTGGGTTATGGTGCTATCGAACTTTTCAGTGGAATTACAGGAATGGGTGCAAATATTGCCCATTTTGCCCATCTTGGTGGTATGCTTTTCGGTTTTATCCTGATTAAATACTGGAATAGACAAACAACCAATTTTTATTAGAAGCCTCCACCGACCCCTCCGCAGGAGGGTAGTTCGGAAGAATAAGGTTAAAATTGAAAATATTCGCCATGAAAAACAACTTCCAATTCCACCGTAATATAGCCTCTCCCTTGCGGGGAGAGGTTGGAGAGGGGCTTTTATGAACCTTTTTGACGAAATAAAAGAATCATTCCACGAAGGATCAGCATTAACCCGCCTGATTTATATTAATCTGGGAGTATTTCTCCTTGTTGGACTTGTACGTGTATTCTTTTTCCTGGCAGGTTACGGCGATTCGTTTCAGGAATGGATCATGGCATGGTGTGCTTTACCTGCAGATTTTGGAATGTTGGCAAGCCGTCCCTGGACTTTGATTACCTATATGTTCCTGCATTTTGACTTTCTGCATATCCTGTTCAATATGCTCTGGCTCTTCTGGATGGGTCAGATTTTTCTTGGTTATTTCGATCAGGGAAAACTAATCACCATTTATCTTCTGGGGGGAATTACTGGAGGACTCGTCTATGTGGCCGGGTACAATTCGTTTCCTGTTTTTTCTGAAATTGTTGCCGATTCAAGACTTTTAGGAGCTTCCGCCTCTGTAATTGCCATTGTTACTGCTTTAGCCATTCATGCTCCAAACCATACACTTCACCTCATGTTTATCGGACCGGTGAAGATGAAATACATTGCTTTATTTTCGGTAGTCATGTATGTTATTGGCATTTCATCAACCAACGCCGGCGGTAATCTGGCTCATTTGGGTGGTGCTTTTTATGGAATAATTTATATTTTGATGCTCCGTAAAGGAATTGATCCCGGCAAAGGGATTAACCGCTTGTTATCGGGAACAAATAAACTATTCGCTCCGAAGCCAAAGGTAAAAATCAGCTATCGGAAACCGGTTGACGATATTGAATATAACCGGTTAAAAAATCAGGACAGAACCCGCATGAACGAGATCCTGGAAAAAATCAGTAAATCAGGCTATGACTCGCTATCCAGAGAGGAAAAAGAGATCTTGTTCAGGATGGGGAAAGAATAAGGAAAATGCACAGTTTCTGGCACGAGTAAAATTAGCAGTAAGACTTCTTTATTTCTTAGATTTTCCGTAAAGGAATTTCCTTTTTGACTGAATGACCGCTTCGTTTATGCTGGCATTTAACTCAAAGCCTATCAATAAAATCATTGACAGAAGATACATTAAAAGCATGATTACCAACAGCGTTCCGATCGATCCGTACAGTTTGTTATACTGGCCGAAATTGTTGATGTAATAGGAAAATCCAACAAAAGTGATGATGCTTAAAACAGTCGAAAGCGTTCCTCCGGCTGAAATAAAACGCCATTTGGTTTTTTTTGCAGGAGCCAGATAATATAGAAACGAATTAGCTATAAAAAACAGGAAAAGGATCACAAACCATTTTCCTATAGTTAGCACATAAAAAATGAAATGATCCTTCAGATAACCATTGTTAACCAGATAATTGATCACATGCTGGCCTGAGGTAATCAGTGCAATGGCCGTAGATACCAGGACAAAGAGAATACCTACCAGCAACAAGGCAATCAATCGCTGACTCAACCAACTCCGGCGCTCAAAACTATGCAGTGAAGCATCAAATGCAGTCATCATGGAGGCAAAGCCATTGGTCGAAAAAATAAGTGCCATAAAAAACCCAAGCGAAAGCAGATCTCCACGCTGACGGGTTAAAATTTCTTTAACCGTTCCTTCTATTGCAGTAAAAGCTCCGGCCGGAACCATGTCCTGAATCAGCAATAATAATTGTGTCTGGAAGTTCTTTATTGGAATATAAGGAATCAGAGTAAAGAGGAAAATGAGCGCAGGAAAAATAGCTATAAAAAAGCTGTATGCAATCGCTGAAGCCCTTGTGGATAATGCTCCATTGACTATGCTACGCCAGAAAAACACCATGACATCATAGAGTGGCATTCCATCAAAACCAGGGAAAGTAATTCTTTTTGCTTTGACTAATACCCTTCCCCAGGCAGAAATCAGTTCCTTTGTTAGTTTGCCAGGCATCAACCCTGTTTTTCTATTCTTAACTGGTGAATTAATGAGCTATTGTTTTTATTTTTCAAAAGAAAATAAACTCTGAAAGTACCTGTATTCGTTGTCAGGTTTCCAATGGCATACTGGGCATCTTCTTTCCCGCCCTGGTGAATTATACTGAATTTTTTTGGTTTGTTCGATTTGAAAAACTCCGCAATAATTTGCTGTGCCTGCGATTTGCTATAAACATCATCATGCGTTTGCACCACTAACTCTACATTTTCATTGAAGAATTCGGCCAAAGCAGCATCGTTACCGCTCTGAATGCTGGTCACAATCCCATCAGGAATCTGAGCAAATGTTACTGATGTGAGTATGAAAAAACAGCCAATTAAGGATATCAGTTTCAAATTATATTTTTTCATGATAAACAATATTTGCACGAAAAACTTTCGGCGTGAATCAAAAACAAAAACCGTGCAATTCTTTATATAAACAAATATCTTTGTAAAGATAACAAATTTCACACACGCGAATAATGAAAATTTGCCTTCTGGTAATCGGGAAGACCGATGAAGAATATTTACAAAAAGGAATCGAACTGTTCATGAAACGCATTCCTCATTATATTTCGTTTGAAATGAAGGTAATACCTGACCTTAAAAACTCTAAAAACCTCAGCGAAGAACAGCAAAAAGCAAAGGAAGGCGAACTGATTTTGCCGCAGTTGATCCCTTCTGACGATCTGCTGCTACTTGATGAGCAAGGATTAGAAACTTCATCGGTTGAATTTGCACGGTTTTTGGAGAAGAAGATGATTTCAGGAATTAAACGAGTAGTTTTTTTGATTGGCGGTCCATATGGTTTCTCCGAAAGTATCTATGCACGGGCAAATGGAAAAGTTAGTCTATCGAAAATGACGTTTTCGCATCAAATGGTGAGGCTGATTTTTTTGGAACAGCTCTATCGCGCAATGACGATCCTGAAAGGGGAACCCTATCATCATCAATAAGACAAGGAAAAAATCAAGAGGAAAAATGAAAAAGTTTATTTTGTAGCATGAAGGAATTCAGAAAGTACATAATACCAATACTTTCCATCGTATTTTTTATGATGGCGGTTTTTCAGGAGCACCAAACGCTGAATCACCATCCAGAGCTAAAACTAATTGAGACTTTCAGAAAAACTTTATTAAAACAGGAATCCAAACTGTCAGGTTATCTGAATGATGCAGAAAAAAAACTTGGCGATAGTATTACTTCCATCAATTATGTTTCTGCTTTTTCGGGTTTAAATCATTTATTTACTGACGAAGGTCTCGGCTTCATCATTTTCAAAGATCAGAAAATGGTGTTTTGGTCGGATAACCAATTTGCATTTCCGAACATATCCAATATTTTATTGACTCAGGATCGGCTAATCACGCTGCCAAACGGCATATATTCTGTTCAAAAAAGAATGATTGGCAAACACCAGCTGGTCGGACTGGTAAACATCAAAAACAATTATACCTACGAAAACCAATTTCTCGAAAATACTTTTCAGGCTCCATTCGACCTACCTGCCGGATATCAAATTACATCTGCAAAAGATAATAATGCGCATGAGATCCGGGATGAAGCCAATGAATATCTTTTTTCGGTTCTGCCGGCCGGAACCAATCTGCTGAATGAATCGCAGCTTTATTTTCCATCGCTTTTGTATTTGCTCGGTTTCTTATTTCTGCTCTTCTCATTTTACCGAAGTATCAAACGCTTTCATAAAGAAAACTTTGTGATCAAAATGCTGGTAATCCTGGCGATTTTAATTGCTATTTACTGGATCCATATTTTATTCGGCATTCCTGAAATTGCAAGCCAGCTGCCGGTTTTCACTGCAAAATATTATGCGGTTTCGAAATGGCTGCCATCATTAGGTGACTTTTTCCTGATTGTCATTTTATTCTTTTTTTGGAGTATTGTATTTGTCAGGGAGCTTTCGGGCCGAAATCAATTGAAAAAAGGGATCATCGTTCCTTCCTACACTTTTATCTTGGCACTTTATCAGCTGGCAGCATTCATGATTGTAAACCTGATTGAAAACAGTAACATCAATTACAAACTCAATCAGATTACCGACATCGATCAGTTCAGTATAACCAGCTATCTGTCCATCGCGATGCTGCTTTTCTCTGTTTTCATCATTCACCTGAAAATTATCCAACAGACCGAAAAGCTCATCCGGGAAGCCATTTTCCTCAGGTTCCATCTGATTGCAATGGCACTTTCAATTATTTTGAGTTTCATTTTACCCTGTCCGGCATCATTCATCCTGACACTTTTTTTTGCAGTCAACCTGATGCATTGCCAGATCAAAAAGATGTACATTTCAGTGTATTCACTTTCATACTCCATTCTTTTTATTTCTCTCTTTTCGGTCATCAGCCTGTTCCTTGTCTATCAAACAATCGAAAAACACGACTACCAGGTAATGAAACTGATGGCTGTCAATTTAAGCTCGGAACAGGATCCGGTAGCCGAAGTTTTTCTGGGAAAGATTAAGGAACAATTCAATTCTGATTCGATTATTCCAACGCTTCTGACACCTCCTTATGATGAACTGGAGAATTACCTTTCCCGGACTTATTTCAGTGGATATTTCCGAAAATATGATGTGCAGTTTACGTTTTGCAACGAAGGCGACAGTGTTTTAATTAAGCCTGAAAATGTATCAGAACCATGCTTTCCTTTCTTCGATAGAATGATAAAAACTTCTGGAATAAAGGTTTCCGGAACAAGTTTCTATTTTATGAATAATATGAACGGACGGATTTCCTACCTTGGAAAAATTCAATATCCGAAGGTTGGAAATGTGAAAGGCATATCTGTATTCATCGAGATTAATTCAAAAATTGCTTCGGAAGGAATTGGATTTCCCGAATTGCTTTTAGACCGGACGCTGATCAGGCCTTCCCGGTATAAAAACCTTTCATATGCAAAATATTTCGAAGATGAATTGGTTAACCGTTCAGGTGAATATACTTACAACTTTTATCTGCGGTCCTACAACCTGAAAGAACACGGATCAGAATTTCAACTGATGCAATGGGACGGATACGACCATTTGGTATATACTTTCGGTCAAAAAAACCACATTATTGTAAGTAACCGGTCGCTCCGCCTGATCGATTATGTCATTTCGTTTCCATACATTTTCGTATTCTACTTTGTATTTGTGTTAGCTATAGCATTTTTGGGTAATCCAAGTTTCAAAAAACTGATTATCCCAAAAGATCTCAGGTTCCGGATTCAGATTTCAATTATTTCGGTTGTGCTTGTTTCTCTTCTTTTTGTAGCGTCAGGAACTATATACTACAACATTGAACAATACAGGAAAAGACATCAGAATGACCTGCTGGAGAAAATGAAATCAATTTCCGAGGAAATCAAGAACAGGATGATTTATGTGAAAACCATCACTCCTGAAATTCAGCAATGGCTCTACAGTGAACTGTATAAATTGTCCAATACGTTCCGGACTGACATTAATATTTATAATATTCAAGGCGAGCTGATTGCCACTTCGCGTCCTGAAATTTTCGGCAAAGGCGTGGCAACAGAACGAATCAATTCAGAAGCATTTCACGAATTGTCGGAGCACTTCCAGCTCAATTATTTTCATCCCGAAAAGATTGGGAACCTATCCTATCTTTCGGCCTACGAACCTATAATAAACTCCAACAGAGATTATATAGGCTACCTCAACCTTCCCTATTTTACGCGGGAGGACGATCTGAAGCAGAGTATTTCAACTTTTATTGTAGCATTCATCAATCTTTACCTTTTACTTTTTCTGGCCAGCGTAATTGTGGCGGTCGTTATGTCAAACCGGATCACAGCACCTCTGAGTATTATTCGCGAAAAACTGAAAGGCATTCAACTGGGGAAGAAGAGTGAACCTATAAACTACCAGGCTGAGGATGAAATCGGAGCACTGGTTAAGGAGTACAATCACAAAGTAGAAGAACTGGCTGAAAGTGCCGAATTACTGGCCCGGTCGGAACGAGAATCAGCATGGAGGGAAATGGCAAAACAAGTCGCTCACGAGATCAAGAATCCGCTCACTCCGATGAAGCTGAATATTCAGTATTTACAGCGGGCCAAGGAAGATGGTAATGAAAATTACGATGCATTTTTTGAACGGGTCACCAAAAACCTGATTGAGCAAATTGATACACTTTCAGGAATTGCAACGGAATTTTCGAATTTCGCACAAATACCGGAGGCTAAAAATGAAGTGTTTAACCTGATCGAAGTGCTTCAAAATGTCTGTTCATTATTTGAACCCAATCAAAATCTAACTATTTTACTTGAAACAGAGCAGCTCTCTGAAATCAGGATTTTTGCTGATAAAGAGCAACTCTCACGGGCATTCCTGAACCTGACAAAAAATGGGATTCAGTCGATCCCGAGTGATCAGAAAGGTGAAATTCGAATTTCGGTTTCAAAATGCGATGGATTTGCACGAATTGCTTTCAGTGACAATGGCACAGGAATCGGGTTGGAAGCACAGGAACATCTTTTCGAACCCAATTTTACTACTAAAACCAGCGGAATGGGCCTGGGATTATCCATCGTACACAATATCATCGCTACAGCCAAAGGCAGAATCTGGTACGAAACTTCCGCAAATACCGGCACAACGTTTTATGTGGAAATACCGCTAACAAATGAGAAAAAGAATTCAGGTGATTAAGTAAAATCATTAGAAACGCCATTTATGGCGTTGTAACAATAAAAATACATACCGGCTTTAGCCAAAACTATTGATTTTTTGGCTAAAGCCGAATTATTGTCATATTTCCTCAACGCCATAAATGGCGTTGCTAATCAAATCGGGAATGAAAAAGAATCGGTAATAAATATCAAACAACGCTTAACCTTTTATTCAATGGAATTTTTCAACAACGAATATTTTATGAAACAGGCACTTCAGGAAGCTGAACAGGCTTACCGAGAGGGAGAAATTCCAGTAGGAGCCGTAGTAGTTTCACAAAACCGGATCATTGCACGGACTCATAACCTTACCGAAACGCTCACGGATGTGACTGCCCATGCCGAAATGCAGGCCATTACAGCAGCAGCCAACATGCTCGGCGGAAAATACCTGAACGAATGCACCATCTATGTTACGGTTGAACCCTGCGTGATGTGTGCCGGAGCACTGGGCTGGTCGCAGATTGGCAAGGTTGTTTATGGTGCTTCAGATGAAAAGCGTGGATTCCGGAAGTATGCTCCTGCTGCTTTTCACCCAAAAACTGAAGTGATTTATGGAGTCCTCGAAAATGAATGTGCAACTTTGATGACTGAATTTTTTCGGGAAAAACGAAATAGTCAATAGAAAAATTGAAACCTGATAAGCCAGAAGTATCATTAAGAAACAGATCACTTATTCATTAGCAAGCTAGGATTTTTTCTGATCTTCATTAAAATTTACGACATTTGACCGAAATACAAAATCAGAAACATTGAAAGACTTTCCAAAGAAAAAAGTAATTACACTGAAAAATAAGCAGCAACCGGTTGAATCCGCTGAAGACGGACTCATTCGTCTAAATAAATACATTTCGAATGCAGGTGTTTGCTCGCGGCGTGATGCCGACAAACTGATTGGCGATGGATTGGTAACTGTAAATGGCGAAATCGTTACCGAACTTGGACGTAAAGTAACACTTGAGGATGATGTCCGTTTCGATGGAAAACAACTCAACCCGGAACGAAAGGTGTATTTGCTGCTCAATAAACCCCGCGGTTTTGTAACCACACTCGACGATCCTCATGCTGAACGAACGGTGATGCAACTGATCCAGAACGCATGTTCGGAGCGGATTTATCCGGTTGGAAGGCTCGATATGCAAACAACCGGTGTACTGTTATTTACCAATGACGGTGAACTGGCCAAAAAGCTGACACACCCAAGTTACGAAAAAGTCAAGATTTACCATGTTCAACTCGACAAGGATTTTCTTCGTGAGGACCTCGAAAAGATCAGGAAAGGATTTGAACTAGAGGATGGATTCATCGCTGCTGACGACATTCAGATCATCGATCCGAATGATCTTCGTCAGGTAGGCATCGAAATTCATTCGGGAAAGAACCACATTGTGCGGCGTATTTTTAATCATCTGGGCTACCAGGTTGAAAAACTAGACCGCGTACTTTTTGCAGGACTGACGAAAAAGGATTTGCCGCGCGGCCGGTACCGCTTTCTAACGCAACAGGAAGTTAATTTCCTGAAAATGAGCTAATGTAATGAAATCCAATTTCGCATACTAATTACAATACGTTGGAAAAGGAATTTTTACAAATCATCACCGAAAATCAGGGAATCATTCACAAGGTTTGCTCCATCTATTGCGATTTGGAGGAAGACCGCCGTGATTTATTTCAGGAAATTATCGTGCAGTTGTGGAAGTCTTATCCTTCGTTCAGGAGCGAGTCGAAATTTTCGACCTGGATGTACCGTGTGGCATTGAATACAGCCATAACAAGTTTCAAAAAAGATAAGCGGCAACCGGATAAGTCAGGGGTTTCGTACGAAAATATTCAGCTGGCCGAGGAAATATATGATACCGGAGCAGAAGAGCAGATTAAAATGCTCAACAACGCAGTTTTCCAGTTAACGGGAATTGAAAAATCGATCATTCTGCTCTACCTTGAGGATAAAAAATACGAAGAGATTGCAGAGATAACTGGAATCACCCAAAACTATGTGAGGGTGAAAATGAACCGCATCAAGAAGAAACTGAAGTTGTTAATGAATACGGAAGAATAGATGGATTTAAAGGATTTAAAATCGGCGTGGGATACGTATTCTTCACAGGAGATGGACAGACATCGGCTTGGAAAAGAAAATATTCATGGCTTGTTGAAAAGCCGGACCAACTCTCTGGTCGAACGGATTGACCGCAACATCCGGATTGGGATGTTAATCTGGCTTGGATATATTGTGTACATGGTTGCAGATGATCTTTACTTTTCAAAAATCATGTTCACCGTACCTGTAGAATATCCTTCCTGGTTAGTTCCGATCGATGTTTTCTCAAATGCTTTGATTATAACCACTTACCTGTTTTTTGTACTTCGCTACCTTCGTATCAAACGAAGCTTTTCGGCTGATACGCAACTTAAAGACCGCCTTTCCGGAATTCTGGAAACCTTAAAAACCTACCGCCGCATGTTTTATCTGGCAGTAATAATCCTGATTATCAACATCATAATAAGTTTTACTGCCGGAATATACCAGGGAGTGAAATTTAAAACTGATGCAACAAGCGTGGAAATTGTTGACCTGAGCATCGGCAAAATCATAAGGATTATTGGTTTGGGACTGGCAGTTTTAATTCCTTTGATTTCCCTCACGTTTTTCTTACTTCACCGTGGATTCAACAGCCTTTATGGCCGCTACCTTGTCAAACTGAATGAAACTTTGCTGGAATTGGATGAAATATAATATCGAAGGCTAAAAGCACCAGGCTTTAAAGCATTCTTTTATACTTCCAGATAAAGCTCCTTGAACCAGGTGATGTGCCCAAACCCAACAAACATTTTCCAAATATCTTTATTCCTGATAGTTCCTTTCTGAATTAACCTGAGACTATCGGTTATTCCTCTGTAAATGAATACATAAAAGAAAAACAGACTGACAGCCAAGTTTGCAGATTGAGTTTTCATAACCAAAAAAAGCAAAGGAATCGGAATAATAAATGCTACAAGATAATAAGCAAATAGATTTTTCATCGCCAATTTGAATGAGAACATAATTGAAATCTAAGATACAACAATTATGCTGGGTATCATAGTTATTCCAAGATCTGATTCAGAGAAACTTTTCGCGCAGAATTTCCTTTCCTTTCAGTTTGTTAATTCATCAGCTTGATTTTGAGCGTTTCGCAGATAAACGATTTAATTGATTACCTTTGCGCAGATTTTTTAAAACCTTCATTCAGAATTAAATGGCACACAAATCCGGATTTGTAAACATCATCGGAAATCCCAATGTCGGGAAATCAACCATCATGAACGTGCTGGTAGGCGAGCGTTTGTCGATCATTACCTCGAAAATGCAAACCACCCGTCACCGAATCAAAGGAATCGTGAATGGCGAAGATTTCCAGATTGTTTATTCGGATACACCAGGAATTCTGAAGCCAAATTACAAGCTTCAGGAAACTATGATGAAGTTTGTGAATACTGCTCTGATTGATGCCGATGTGATTTTATATGTGACCGATGTTGTTGAATCGCCGGGAAAGAATGAAGAATATGTTGAGCGCATTAAAAGCTCTGAAGCTGCAGTTATTGTGCTGATTAACAAGATCGACCTTTCGACTCAGGAGAAAGTGATGGAGTTGTACAATTACTGGCGCGAAAAATTACCACTGGCGCATGTGTATGCCATTTCGGCAACCGAGAAGTTTAATGTGGCACAAATTTTCGACCATATTCTGGAATTGTTGCCTGAAGGACCGGCCTATTTTCCGAAGGATGAAATGACAGATCGGAACGAACGTTTTTTTGTAAGCGAAATTATCCGCGAGAAAATTCTTCTTTATTACGACAAGGAAGTACCATATTCTGTTGAAGTTGAGGTTGAGCAATTTAAGGAAGAAGATAAAATTTTGAACCTGATGTGCGTAATTCATGTGAACCGCGACAGTCAGAAGGGAATTATCATCGGACATCAGGGTCAGGCACTTAAACGGGTTGGCACGGAGGCGCGACTCGATATGGAAGAGTTCTTTCAGAAAAAGGTATTCCTTCAGTTGTTTGTGAAAGTCAATAAAGACTGGCGCGACAAGGACCGTTCACTTGGAGGTTTTGGATACGATATGGAGTAGGAAGCAAAGCCCCTCCCAAACCCTCCCCACAAGGGAGGGCTTAAAAATACCAAGCAATTTTGGAGGAGCTTCAATATTAGAGATATAAAAGATAAACGAATAACCAAAAGCCCCTCCTCCGGAGGGGTTAGGGAGGCCAGATGAGTAATATTATTGCAATAGTAGGAAGACCAAACGTAGGGAAATCAACCCTTTTCAACCGGTTTACCGAATCGAGAAAAGCCATTGTTGATGAGTCGGCAGGAGTAACCCGCGACCGTCAATATGGCAAAGGTGTTTGGAACGGAATTGACTTTTCAATCATAGATACCGGTGGATATGCCGTTACTTCAGAAGACATTTTTGAAGGCGAAATCCGCAAACAAGTCATGCTGGCTATTGATGAAGCTGATGTAATTTTGTTTGTGGTTGACGTTGAAAATGGTGTAACCGATATGGATGAAGAAGTCGCTTCCGTATTGCGACGTTCAAATAAAAAGGTTTTTATAGCCGTCAATAAAGTGGATAACAATAAGCGGATCAACGATTCGCATGAGTTTTATTCACTCGGATTGGGTGAAATATATTGTATCTCGTCGATGACAGGCAGTGGAACCGGTGAATTGCTCGATGCCATTGTGGAAGAATTCCCGAAAGATGAACCTTCGGACATGGATGAGAATGTTCCCCGTTTTGCGATCATTGGCCGTCCGAATGTAGGAAAGTCATCCTTTATCAATGCACTGATTGGCGAAGAACGTAACATGGTGACTGATATTGCCGGAACTACCCGCGATGCCATTCATACCCGGTACAATAAATTTGGTCACGATTTTTATCTGATTGACACGGCCGGTTTGCGCAAACGCACCAAAGTAAAGGAAGACGTTGAGTTCTATTCGACCATGCGGTCCATTCGGGCTATTGAAGATTCGGATGTTTGCATTCTGATTCTGGACGCCGAAAGAGGAATGGAAGCTCAGGATGTATCTATTTTTCACCTGATCGACCGCAACAAAAAGGGGTTGGTTATTCTGGTCAATAAATGGGATTTGATTGAAAAAGACAATGCAAGTACAAACGACTATACCAAACAAATTAAGGAACGGATCGCACCTTTTGTAGATGTGCCAATCATGTTCATCTCTGCCTTGTCGAAGCAGCGAATTCTGAAAGCACTGGAAACTGCCGTCGAGGTATTTGAAAACCGCAGTAAGAAAATCAAGACTTCGGAATTGAATGATGTGATGCTCAAAGCCATCGAAGCCTATCCGCCACCATCAATCAAAGGAAAATTTGTGAAAATCAAGTATGTAACTCAATTACCGAGTCAAACGCCAAGTTTTGCATTTTTTGCCAATCTTCCGCAGTACGTCAAAGAGGCTTATCGCAGATACCTTGAAAATAAGATTCGGGAAAATTTTAATTTCTCAGGAGTTCCTCTTCAGATTTATATCCGCAAAAAATAAATTGCGCTATCTCAATATTGAAAACCTCCAACAGATAAAATCTTTGGAGGTTTTTTTTGCGATTTTTGCATTGAGATTTCATTCTAAAACTATTTGGTAATGAAGTGTTCGATCATGATTTTTAATCCAATCAGAATCAAAATGAGACCACCAATAATTTCAGCATACCGATTGATCTTTGGTCCGGTTTTTTTACCCAGCAGAATTCCAAGCATGGAGGCGATGAAGGTTACAACACCGATGATAAGCACTGCAATCAGAATTTTATCCAACAAAACGGCAAAACTGAATCCAACAGCAAGTGCATCAATACTTGTAGCCAGTGATAACAAGAGAATCACCCTGATGTGAAGAGGATTTTTTATTTCGCGGGTATCTGATCCGATGAAGCTTTCGATAATCATTTTTCCGCCAATCAGGCTGAGCATTCCGAAAGCAATCCAGTGATCAACAGGTTCGATCAGGGATTTCATACTATTGCCAATCAACCAGCCGATTAAAGGCATAAATGCCTGAAAAAGAGCCATGAAAACAGCAATTTTTACTGCCTGAAAGAAGCGGATGTGGGGAAGACTTAATCCACTGCAAACCGATACAGCGAATGAATCAAATGATAAACCTACAGCGAGAAAAAAAACAGTTACAATTTCCATTCGTACAGAATTGTGCTACAAATAACACGTTAAATTTTTTCAGTTCAGATTTTCGCCTTGGTAATAATCAGGTCAATCAGTTCGATGCGTTGTTTTATCAATGTCTTCATGCCGATTCTGAAAGATTTATTTCCAGCTAAAAATCTTAATTCATTATACACACGCTGATAAAACAACAACAATTTATAGGCAATTTTTCCAGCAAAAGGCATCAGGACAAATGCTGAAATAGCGATCATCCACGTTTTTGTCAGGGCAAGAACGATTCCGGTTTCAATCAGGTAAAATACCGGATAAATAAGTAAGCCAGTAGCAAAATTGAATGTACATATAAATGCCGGGTCTTTCACTTTCTTTCGAAGCAGATTCCGTGGAATAAGAAATGGCAATGCATTAAAAACAAGTCCGAAAATCGAGATTGGCAGCGTAATAAGCACTCCCAAAATGCGGAATAATATTCGTCCCCAGCTGGCATTTTCCGAGTTTTGTACAATTGGATCAGTAAGTTTTTTTTGAGCGAGAGTCGAAAAATACGGACGACTTTTTTCAATCAGTTGAATGAATGTCTCAGGCTGATTGGATTCCAGACTTTCCAGCTTTTCAATCAAATCGTTTTCGGCATGAAAAAGCAGTAAATCCTTATTGCCATTGAACTGCTGGGCTTTTGAATACGATTTTCCAGCTACCTGACGAATGTTTTCATAGTCCTGGTAATAGGGAATACTGTTAATTTGCATCGTCAGCGGAACAAGTCGGTCATGAATTTCATCCCGTAAAATCAACATTGCTTTTTGCGGATTACTCTCATATTCCTTCTGGTATTTGTCAACTTCAATGGATTCGCCATATTGCACAATAACAGTCCGGTTGAATGACCAGTAGTGGCTGTAGAAAATGCCAACCGGAACGATTTGTAAACTCAGATTGAAATGATTTTTATTTTCTGCTTCGAGGGCGATTCGTGGGATTGCTTTTTTATGGGGCAGCATTTGTCTGCGCCCCGAGTGAGCAGCTTCGGGGAAAAGCGCAGTGGTGTCTCTGTTCTCTAAAAGCCGGGTAACGGAAGCAAAAATCTGCTCATTATTGGCAAGATTGTCTTTCCCATCCCGAATGCGGTAAACCGGCACCATTTTCATGAATTTCAAGATTGGACGGGCCACCTTCGACTTAAAAATATCGGCGCGGGCAAGCCATACAGACTGACTTGGATTGGAACAAACAATGGCCAGCGAGTCCATTAAAGCATTTTGATGATTGCCAGCAAAAATAATTGGCTTACCCAGAGGAATTTGCTTCCGGCCAGTTACAACAATGCGTTTGTGCGAAAGCCAAAGTGCAAAACGCACATAAGTCCTGAGCAATTCATATCCAAACGACCAATTTTTCATTTTAAGCAATTATTGGTTTTCGTGACCAAACGTATGCGATTGTCAAACCGCTGATAATATGCCAAATGCCCCACCATGCAGCAATAATGGCCATTCCGCCCAATTCCATTTCAGGAGGAAATATTTTCGGATTGAATATGAGAGCCAAGGCTAAACCAGAATTGTGAATCCCGGTTTCAATGGCCAGAGTTCGTTGATCGCGTTGAGGCAATCTATTTAGTTTTCCAAAGAAATAGCCGGTTGCCATTGCCAATCCGTTTTGCAACAATACAAAAATGAAAACCAAATGAACAAAACTGGTGAATTGCTTGAAGTTTGCGGAGAGCATCACAACTACCATCACAACAAAAAACAGCAATGATCCTTTGTTTATTGGGCTTTTAATCTTTTCGGTGAGTTTCGGAAACTTTTTAGCGATAAGTAATCCAATCATTACCGGGATACCAAGTAGAATGAAAACAGTCTGGAACATCTGGTATTTGTCGATTTCAAGTGGTCGCAGCAATCCTGCGGCACTGTGTGCATTGTAAAAATTAATGTATAAATTTCCCCAGAAAGCAAAATTGAATGGCGTGAAAAAGATGGCTGTTGAAGTTGAGGTTGCAGTTAAACTAACTGCGAGCGCCACATTTCCTTTAGCCATCGAACTGATAAAATTCGAAATGTTTCCTCCCGGACATGCGGCTACCAGAATCATTCCCAGTGCAACAGTTGGAGTTGGATTCAGCAAAAGAACCAGCAGAAAAGTGAATGCGGGTAACAGAAAGGTCTGACTGATATACCCTACAATAGCCGCTTTCGGTTTACGAATGATTTCTTCAAAATTCTCAACTTTGATGTCGAGCGCAACACCAAACATGATGAATGAAAGTGCAACATTCAGGAAAATTAAACCTGAAGGTGAAAAATTCAGACGGACATGATCAAGTACCTCAAGTGAATTATTCAGCATAGTTCTCAGATTAAGAAAGTTTAGAGTTCATAAAAGTAAAAAACTATGGATAAAACGAAAGCGTCATCCATAGTTATTTCCAAAATGAGATTGAGTTATTATCAAAAACCCAATAAATCGATGATTTTTTTTGGAATATCAGTATTTTCCATGATACCCGTAAAGTTTTCTGCCCCAGGACCATAAGAAAAAACTGGCACCATCACTGCCGTATGTTCACCTGTCGTGAAAGCACCTTTTACCATGCCGGTTTTCATATCGCCACCATTCAAAGAGAATCCTCCGGTTTCATGATCAGCCGTCACGACGATCAATGTTTCACCATCTTTCGCTGCAAACTCAAGCGCTTTTCCAATGGCCTGATCGAAATCGAGCATCTCTTTAACCAAATAAATCGTATTGTTTTCGTGACCGCCCCAGTCTATTTGTGATCCTTCCACCATAATAAAGAATCCCTTCTGATTTTGACCGAGAATATTGAGCGCAGTTTCTGTCGAGTGAGGCAGGCTCATTTTACGTTTTCCAGCCACATCATTGTGCTCGTCTGCAATAAGGCCTGCCAGTTTTCCTGATTTTACCTTTGCAATTTCGTCCATATCACGCAATACCTGATATCCTTTTTGCTGAAGTTCCAGGATTAAATCGCGCTTGTCTGCACGTTGCGAAAAATGCTTGTATCCTCCGCCAATAAATACATCAATATCTGTTTTCATGAAGTCGGCGGCAATTTGCTCATAACTCGCCCTGCTTTTTTGATGGGCAATATACGAAGCCGGCGTTGCATGGGTAATGGCTGAGGTAGAAACCAATCCGGTAGCCAAACCCTTTTCTTCAGCCATTTCGAGAATAGTCTGAATAGGAATGGAATCGGCATTTACACCAATTGCTCCGTTATAGGTTTTTTGTCCGGATGAAAGGGCTGTTCCTCCGGCTGCAGAGTCAGTAATGTAGTTGTTTGACGATTGAGTTTTCGAAAATCCGATTTGCTTAAAGTTGTCAAGAAATAAATGGCCGCCATTGGCTGTCAAACCAGCAAAAATCTGTGAAACGCCCATTCCGTCGCCAATCATCATGATCACATTTTTGGGCTTTTTCGATTTAAACTGTTGGGTAAAAGTGGGTACTTCATATTTCGGTCCGCCTTGATATGTTTTGGTTGAATCAACTTTCGAAATCGTTTTATAGTTTTCCTGGCTGTAAAGTTGTTGCATCCCAAAGATCAGGATGAAAAGGAAGATTGCTTTTAAATTCATGAATGAGTTTATAAAAATGGTTTGCTTCAGCTTAATTACCTGTAAAAAATCAAGTGGCAAAAATAGTGGAAATTCATTCCTTCTTCGATGCAATCTTGTTAAAAATCAGTGACATTTTCACTTTAATGGTACAAATCAATGATGCCTGGACAAACGAATCTGGCCCGCATTATTTTTTTCTTTGGCCTTGTGCTCCCACCCTTCCCGGTCAAAGTTCTCATTAATAGCATAATCAATCCGGGTATCACCAAATACGTCGATTAAAATATTCAACGATCGGAAACTGGTTATGATCTGTTCTGCTTTTCTGTAACTCTGGTGGGCAATCCGCGAATATTTACTGACTGAAATTTTTTCGTTGTTTTCGAGGTAATCGAGCAGGCATTTTTCTGCATCTGAATAATTGATCAGGATTCCTTCCATGCTTTTTTGCTGCTTCCAGACTTCGATCATGATTTTGTTAGCCAGCCTGTTTTCATCATCCTTCCGGAAATAAGCCCACCATCGACCTTCCTCATCGCGCGCATAGTGTGGTTTTTCGTTACTCGATTCAATAATTACTTCCAGAACAGTCTTCCCATCAACCAAGTGCTGTTTTACTGAAAAGAAAACTTCCGGTTTCGAATAAATTTTAGCAGCCGACTCAACCATATAATATTCTTCTTCGGAACGAACACCTGCAATCCGCCCATTATCTTTAACCCCAACCAGCAATCGTCCTCCGTCGGTATTGGCAAAAGCCACCAGCGAACGGGCTATCTTTTTTGAGTCACTGATACAGTATTTAAAATCCTGCTGTTGATGTTCGCCCTGTTGTATGAGTTTGGATAAAGAGCCTCCCCTAACCCCTCCGAAGGAGGGGAATGAAGAACTGGAATTAGGAAGTTTGGTTTTTTCAATCATTAGCTTTGGCCCTGCAATTCATTTTACACCTTCTATGAAATGACAATGTTCCGAATCTTCTTTACCCAAGGCTTTCCCCCTTAGGGAGAACAGGAAGGGGGCTGCCTTTCCTTACACCTCAATTCCAAACATAATCCTTACCACATAACCCAATCCGAATGAAATCAGGCCGACCACAGTGCTTAATACCACCATCTCAGTGAACCGTTTTCGGAAAGGTTGATCGTTGGCAACTGAAATATAATACGTAAAGAGGAAAACAATCAGGATGGAATCAAAAAGGGCTGCCAAAAGAGCAACAAATACCGAAGTGAAAATCAGGAAAGGTGCTACCAAAAAAACTACTGCAACCACATAGGCAATGCCTGTAAACACGGCAGATTTAATGGCCAGGTCCTCTTTCCCCTCTGCTTTATTTGACAAATATTCTGATGATGACATGGATAAGGCACCAGCAATACCAGTGATAATTCCGGCCAGGGCCACCAGTTTAGTGTTTTGGAGTGCAAAAGTCAAACCGGCCAGGGTACCAAGGATTTCAACCAATGCGTCATTCAGTCCTAAAACGATAGATCCCATATATTTGAGGTGTTCTTCCTGAATCAGTCCAATCAATTCTTTTTCATGCTGGTATTCATCTTCGGCTACTGATGAAGCTTCAGGCACTTCGGTGGCGATCAACGCGTAATTGATTTGTGCTTTTTCCTCGCTTTTTTCCATCAGTTTTAAGCCGAAAGTCAGGCCAAAAACCTTCGAAATCCAGAAATATTTTCTAACCTCCCATTGACTTGGTGACACTTCCTTGTTCGTGTAGGCAGCCCACAATTTGTAATGTTTCAGTTCGTCGTTGGCAATCTGCCTCAACACCTTCTGGTTCTCCGGATCATTGGTTTGATCTGCCAATTTGTTGTAAATGTGGTATTCGGTAATTTCTTCGCGCTGCGCATAAATCAACTGCTGGCGAATTTCCGGCGAAATGGGTTTTTTAATCACGGACTGAAAGATTAATTAAATCGAATGTTTATTCATCACTATATTAAATCAGGAAAAGGTCATTAGTCATTCGGATTTTTTTTCTGATGACTATTGAAAGTTTCCTGTTATTGTTTCATCCATTCAAACATTTGGTAATGTTCTGCCGTCATTCCCAAATGTTCGTAAACGTCGTGTGCTGATGTGTTTGTTTTATCAGCATACAAACGGATGCCACGTAAATCAGGATTACAAACAACCAATTCCTGAATGTGTTTATAGAGATGGGTGAAAATGCTTCGTTTGCGGAATTCCGGCAGCACATAAACCGACTGAATCCAAAGCACCGTTCCGTTGCGCCAGTCGCTCCATTCGAAGGTTGTAAGCAGCGAGCCAACGACATGGCCATTTAGTTGAGCCACGTAATAAGTACCTTTCGCCGAATCGGCAAAAACGGCTGCAACTCCTTTTTGCACGGTTGGTTCATGTAGCTGAAGCTGTTCAGTTTCCCATGCCATGGCCAGTTGAAATTCAACGACTCTCGCAGAATCTGTTTCGTTTGCCTGTCGGATGATCATTTGTTCCTTTTTATTTTGAATTCGCTAAAGTAAGAAAAATCCAACTATTGAATCATGTTTTTCTGAAAGAAGATGTCCTACTTAGCGTTTACAGATGAAGGGTTTTAATAGGAATAATAGTGAGCTTTTGCTCCCTATTTAGATTGATTATTTTTACCATTATTACTTAGGACTTATTGAACTAAATGATATAATTTAGGGCATTTCAAATTACATCACTCGTCAGCGCCATTAAATACAAACAACAAAGTATTTTTATGAAAACCATATATGTTGCCTTAATCTTATTCCTTATCACAATAAGTTCTTTTAGCCAAAAAAATTACGAAAATGGTTATTTTATTGATAATGAAAACAAAAGAACAGAGTGCTTAATAAAAAATTCCGATTTGAGAAACAACCCTCATGTGCTTTATTTTAAATCTAATACTACTGATCAACCTAATAAAGGAGACCTCGAATCAGTAAAAGAGTTTGGAGTTTATGGTAAATTTAAGTTTATCCGAGAGAAAGTTAAGATAGACCGTTCAGGCTACAGAATAGGAGATTTGACAACTGAAAGGGAGTCTATTTGGTCTGAAGAAATATTATTTTTAAAGGTACTTGCAGAGGGAAAAGCTTCTTTATATGGTTACGAGGATGAGGATATTGAGAAATATTTTTATTCCATTTCAGATTCATCGGTACACCAATTGATCCACAAAAAATATCTGATCGACAAGGACAATACAGAAAGCAACGATCTTATAGGTTACAACAATCAATTTCGACAACAGCTATGGATGGAGGTGAGGTGTTCTTTCTCAAGCATGAGCTTTATGGAAAAGTTAAATTATGACAAAAATGACCTTGTGTACTACTTTGAAATGTATAATAAATCCAATGGAAACCAAACAATTAAATACAGCGACAACTCCAAGAAAAATATTTTTAATCTAAAACTTACACCCGGGATAAATATTTCATCCTTACAAATTCCAAATCCAATAACAGGAATAAATATCATAAATACTGAAAATAATGTTAGTTTCAGATTAGGAATAGAATCTGAGTTTATCTTTCCCTATTACAAGAATAATTGGAGTGTAATTTTTGAACCCACATTTCAATCTTTACAAACTAAACAAGAAGACAATAACCATCATACGACAATTAATTTTAATTCAATAGATTTTCCAATTGGTTTGAGACGTTACTTCTTTATTAATGAGCATTCAAAGTTGTTCCTGAATGGCATTTATATCTCAAAGCTATCTAAAAATTTTAATTCAACAATGATATATAGTTCAACTTATCCATTAAATGAGATCTCTACAAGTGGTAGCTTCGCAATAGGTGGAGGATTAGATTTTAAAAAAACAAGTTTGGAAATCAGATATTATACAAAGAGAGATTTTTTGGGAAGCTATGCCTATTGGCATTCAGATTATACCAGATTTTCATTGATTATCGGATATAGATTTTTTAAAGCAGGCCATAAATAGTGCTAAATTGTTGCATACAATTCCGGCAAAACCCAAAACATCAGTCCGGGTTCATTCCAAGTCAATGTTTTTTGTACTTTGGGCAGCGAATTGATATTTCCTGATATGATAAAAATAGCTGTGGCTTCCAAAAATCCGGTAAAATTAGATGCAGTAAGAGAAGGGTTGTCGGTTTTTCTGAATGAAGAATTCGAATTGATTGGCTTATCGGTTAGAAGCGATGTTTCCGATCAACCGATGAGCGATGCTGAAACCAAATTGGGAGCACTGAACAGAGTGAAAAATGCGCTGCAAAAATATCCCGGCTATCATTTCTATATCGGAATTGAAGGAGGTGTCGAAGAAACCTCATCCGGATTGATGGCTTTCGCCTGGATTGTGATAAGCAATGGAGATAAAACCGGAAAGGCCCGGACTGCTTCGTTCTTTCTTCCTCCCCGGGTGGCAGAACTGGTTCATCAGGGAATGGAATTAGGCGATGCAGACGATATCGTATTTGCCAAACAAAATTCGAAACAGCAAAATGGTGCAGTAGGATTGCTCACCAAAGATGTGATTACCCGGAAATCACTTTACATGCCAGCCGTTCAGATGGCTTTTATTCCTTTCCTCAATCCGGAATTGTATGCCGGGTGATGCGATTTTTAATCGCATTTTGAATTGTCATGGTTCAGGGATTCAAATTGTGAAGTGTAATTCAGATTTCGCGAGCTAAAATTGAGTCAATTTGGATTTTATTTTCAGGAAGATAATTCATGGCAACATCCCATATTATTTCATAATCTACGCCAAAATATTCGTGGGAAACCTTATTCCTCAATAAATACATTTCATCCCAGGGAACCTTCGGGTATTTCATTTTAAACTCAGCAGGTAAATTCTTGGCGGCTTCACCAATTACTTCAAAGTTGCGAATTACGGCATCAACTGTTTTGTAATCTCTTTTAAATTCGGGCAAAGTATAACCTTTAATATATTCTGCAATTCGATCCATTGCAGTTTGAATGTCAGCAATATACATTAAATATGTCCGGTTTTCTTTTTTCACTTATGAGTAATTTACTTGCTTCAAAATGCTTTCTTTGATTTGTTCTTTTAACGCATTTTTTGTAACCAAATCAATTTTTCGCCCAAAAATCTTTTCGAGATAGATTTCAAGTGTCAGAATTTTCCAGCCAATTGGTCTTTCCAATTCTACAAGAATATCAATGTCACTTTCCTCTGTATCTGAACCATCAGAAAAGGATCCAAAAAGACCTATCTCCCTGACTGAATAATCTTTATGGAGCTCTGGCTTCAACTCCTTCAGTTTTGATAATATGTCAATCTTTGTTAGCATGCTCCAAATATAAGTATTTTCACAATCATCTGAAAGATACTTTTTTAGTGGTGGAATTTCAAATTCATTTACTGATTTTGCAACTCTTCCCAATACTCCACGGCACGGCGGGTGTGAGGAATCACAATAGTTCCGCCAACCAGATTGGCTACCGAAAATATCTCAAAAACCTCATCCGTCGTAACGCCCAATTCATGGCATTTTCCCAAGTGATATTTAACGCAATCGTCGCAACGAAGCACCATTGAGGAAACTAATCCAAGCATTTCCTTGGTTTTGGTACTCAGCGCTCCATCCTGATAGGTCAGGGCATCGACACTGTAAATGCGTTTCATTACTTTATTGTCAGCCGCCAGAATCTTATCGTTCATCCGGGTACGGTAACTGTTGAAATCGTCTATTAACTGGCTCATAGTGATAATTTTTCAAGGTTCGTGTTACTGGTTGTTTCAAATTCGAGGTTATTTGGAAGTTCAAATTTCACTATTTTTCAGGAATACGCAAGATTTTCAGAAAAAAGGCTGCAGGCAGCAGGCTGTAGTTAAAAGGGTTTCTCTCTTTCCCTTTTTCATGGCTTCCTGACTTCTCATAATTCAGGAACACTCAGAAAATCAGGCACTCAAAATTTCAGGAAACTGAAGGTTAAAACTGAACAGGAAGATGTATCCGAATTGAAAGTTCTACCACAAAAATCATATATTTGCAAACTCAAAAACTGATCGCATGAGGTATCTGTGGACTTTTATTTTATGCTTTTTACTTTGGAGTTCAGGGGTGATGGCTCAATCGGATACGCTTGGACTAAACTCTGGCATTTCAAGCCAAACGGCAAAAATGGAGGAACTTCTCGGAAAACTACAAATCAGGCAAGACCCACGAATTACCGATTTACTCATCCGTCATTCACAAATCAACCAGCGAAAACACGGTTTTGAAGGCTTTCGTCTTGAAATTTATTTTAATTCAGACAGTAAAGCCCGCGAAATTGCAGCAAGGGTAAAAAACGAGTTTAACCTTGTATTTCCTGACATTCCAAGTTACCTTTTATTTCAAACACCTAATTTTAAAGTGCGGATCGGCGATTTTCGCAACAAGAGTGAAGCCTTAAAAACTAAGACATACATTGCATCGAAATATCCGAATGCCTTTATTGTAAAAGATATGATCCGATTTCCGGAACTTTTTCCTGAACGAATAGAACAAAGCCAAGAACAATGAGCGAATTGATTAAACATGAGTGCGGAATTGCATTGATCAGGTTACGTAAACCTCTTGAGTTTTACAAGGAAAAATACGGAACATGGCAATACGGCCTGAATAAGTTGTATCTGCTAATGGAGAAACAACACAACCGCGGACAAGATGGCGCAGGAATGGTGAACGTTAAAATGGAACTGGATCCCGGACAGGAATACATCAACCGGCACCGTTCAATTGAACCAAATCCGATTAAAAATATCTTCGAAAAAGTTGCCAAAGGAATTAAAAAAGCGGAGAAAAATAAACCTAAGGGTGCTGATATTCGCTGGATATACGAAAACGTGCCCTTCTCGGGCGAAGTTTATCTTGGACATTTGCGCTATGGAACTTTCGGGCGAAACAGCATCGAATTTGTTCATCCGGTAATGCGCCAGAATAACTGGAAATCGAGAACTTTGGTACTGGCCGGTAATTTTAACCTGACCAATACCGACGAGCTTTTCCAAAAACTGATTGCCTTGGGTCAAC
>CAILJH010000159.1 GCA_903834475.1 uncultured Prolixibacteraceae bacterium
CACCTACCATATCGAAGGTTTCGTTGCCCGCATATTCCCATTTGGGTAGCCAGCCACCTTCCCTGTACATCCCAAGCATGGTTTTAACAATATCGGACTGCTGTTTGGGATAGACCAGCGAAAGAAAAGGATGAACATTCCTGTAAGTATCCCACAAGGAAAATACGGTATGACGGTTGTAACCAACCGCCTTCTCTATTGTATTGTTACCCATAGGGTTATATTCGCCGTTTATATCACTTGATGTTGAAGGCTGGTTTAGGGTATGATAAAGGGCGGTGTAAAATTTCACCCTGTCGTCGTTGGAACCCCCTTCAAGCTGAATTTTAGACAATTCGGTGTCCCAGGTTTGCAGGGCAGCTGATTTGGTTTGCTCAAAATCGAATTCCGGTTGCTCGACATCCAAATTCCTCCTGGCATTGGCAATATTCACGTACGAAACACCCACTTTCACGCTTACAGCCTCATTTTCGTCAGTGTTGAACGAAAAGTAGGCGCCAATGTCATTGCCGGCTATTTCCCTGTTAAAACCGGGATAATCCTTCCCATCGATCCACACGCCGCAAGTTTCAGGCTTTTTACATATTCTTGCCACAAAATAGAGGGTTTGAACCCCTTTAATCCCGCAAAAATTGCCCAGCATCTTGAATCCTTCCACTTCGGTATCTGAAACTTTTTTCAGGCAACCACCATTTTGTCGTGTGAGACCGACACCCAGATTCAGTAAGATATTTGATTTGCCTTTGGGAAACGTGAAACGGCTTAAGCCGGTGCGCATAGTGGCAGTCAGTTCGGCTTTGATGTTAAACTTGTTGAGAAATAGTGAATAATAACCCGGCGTAGCACTTTCGTTTGAATAATCAGAGGTATTTGATGGCTGGTGAAGAGTTAAATCGCCGGTCGTTGGCATCAAACAAAAGGTACCCATATCGGCGCAACCGGTACCGTTGATGTTCATATGGGTGAACCCTGAAATATATTTTTTGTCAATGTAATAAGGGCTGGTATCTGCTATCCTGCTAATGGTGTCGTATGAGTTGAGCGGCGAGAGCGACAGCATGCCCCAGGGCAATACGGCACCAGGGTGAATATTTCCACCGTTGGTTGTGCCAATAAACAGATTTACATATTCGGTGGGTTTGGTGATAGTGGGTTTTGCCTTGGGTTCAATTATCAGGGTTCCCCAAACTCTCGAATAACTGTTTCCATTTGTTTCCGCATCCCAAACTTCGATGTGGTGCATATTGGCAAAATTTCCAGCCCCTTTGTCTTTTTCGTCCAGATCCTGGAATTCAAAATTCAATCCCATTTTCGTGGCACCCATTTCAGGATTCCAGCATTTCCCATCGGCAACCTCGAGGCAGGGGTTAAATGCAATCTTCCATTCGATTACATAGCCTTTGCCTTCATTTGGAGTTTTAATGTGAACTACGGCTTTCATGGCCCCACTTTTAATCCATTGGCGGTAAATATTCCAGGCAAAATCGTTTTTAGGCTCACCATCGATCAGGCCTCCATGATCAAGTCGCCCCTCAAGAGATTTATGGGTACTACAGGCAACAATCCATCCATTTTTGCCATCTATCTTTGAGAATTCTGTTGTGTTTCGTGGGTTGAGAAAAATCTCAAGACCATCACCAAACCAGGGCCATCCGTGGTCGGGTGTAAATTCGTGTACCTGTTTGTTTTCATCGGGTAGCCAACGGGGTATGTCTGTCCCATAAATCACATCATCGGTAACATCAAATGCAAAACAGAGGTTTTTATCGTCGTGTTTTACCCAGGCTTTCACATTCAGATCAGGAAATTTGGGTTTGTCTTTTGTATAATGAAACCAATCGTTCGTACCACCAAACTGCGTGGCATCATCGTATTCGCCTGGCGATATAATACCGTCAATAACAGGGGTTTTGCCTTTATAGACAGTTAGTTCTTTCCGATCATTTGCGGCAGTCAGTAAAAGGCTGTTCAATGACAGGATCAGAAAGAGGCACATCAGCATATAATTTCTATATACACAGAGGTTAAACCTGAAAAGAAAAGGGATAATTTTCATCTGTTATTTA
>CAILJH010000160.1 GCA_903834475.1 uncultured Prolixibacteraceae bacterium
ACCCCGCCTGACAAGCGAGCGGACAGGAAGTTCGGCATGACACTACAAGAGCGTTGAAAGTATTTCAGAAATAGAGAATCGGGCACCGCAAATCACTTCGTCGCTTGCACCATAGTACATGAAGATGTCGTCACCTTTCACGTAATGACCATTGGTAAAGACCACATTCCCGAAGAATCCGGTCTGCTCATAGGTTTCAATGGGTTCCATGATCGGGTCGATGCTCCGGGCAAGAACTTTGGAAGGATCGTTGATGTCCAGAAGCAAAGCTCCAAGGCAATAGCGGTGGTCGCTGTTGGCACCGTGATAAATTTCGAGCCAACCTTTTTCGGTACGAATTGGCGCACCACCGGCTCCGACACGTTTCGAATCCCAGCTATCAGGTCGCACGGTGGCGATGCACTTGTGTTGTCCCCAGTATATCAGGTCGGGCGATTCGGCCAGCCAGATGTAATTTCCACCCAGTTCAGGACTGCTTGGACGGTGTAAAGCGTAATATTTGCCGTTTATTTTTTCTTCGAAAATCGCACAATCCTTATTGTGTGGTGGAAAGATCATCCCTTTGCGGTCAAAATTCTTCCAGTCTTTGGTGCGAATTAATCCAACTCCTACACCAAATTCAGAAACTTCAGTAAACGAAAGACTGAATCCATCAGCCATGGTGGCCACCCGGCAGTCCTCAATACCAAAAGTTTCGAGTTCACCTTTACCAAAAATGGGTGGATAGCCGACCGGTTCCGAAAAATGGATTCCGTCGTCGCTGCAAACCAGACGCAGATAGGAGAGTGTAGTTAAGTAATCCTTTTTCTTATAATTGATAACCCGCGGATCGGATGCATCCAAATCCGGATCGTTTTTGTCGAAACTCAGAATTTCGATATTTCCTTTGCTATTATATACGGGGAAACTTATTTTACCTTCAATTTGTTTGGGCCTTTCTGCCACTCTTAATAGTAACCAGATTTTTCCTTCGAATTGAAAAACACCCGGGTTCAGCAGACAAAGAATTTCCATTCCTTCAATGCCGGGTTTCAGATCAGCCGGGCGAAGTAATGGGTTTTGGGAGAATCGGTTTGCAATATCCATAAGTAGTTTTGTTAGAGTGCATCAAAGCTACGACTGGATAAATTGATCAATGTCCCACCTGTTCCAGATCTTGTCCGGCGGAGTGTAAAAGAGAAAAAATAAAGGATAAACCTGTCTGAAATTAAAAATATTCACATTGGCCCTACTCCATAACTGATATTGTCAGGCAATTTTTTTAACATTTGAAGGGAATTTCTATACTAATGATTTGTTCCGAAAATCGGAGGGAGAACAGCCGTAAGCTTTATTAAACAGTTCGTAGAAATGTGTTCGGCTGGCAAACCCGGTTTGATCGATGATTTCGCTTACAGTCAAAGTGGTTGATTGAAGCAGGATTGCTGCCTTGCTTAACCTTCGCTGGTTGATGAGACTATGCGGAGTAATTCCAAGCACCGATTTGGTTTTGTTATAAAGAGAAGATTTGCTGATCGCGAATTTATCGCAAAGGGTTTCAGCTGAAAGCATTTCATCATCAATATTTTCGTCAATATAGTTGAGCATTTTTTGAAAGAACGGATCAGGGATTTCCTTTGCCTGGGTTAAGCTATTTTCCTGTTTGCCGAAATTACGTTTGAAGGTATTTCTGAATTGAAGAAGCTTTTCAATGCGAATTTTCAGATGTTCAGGATGAAATGGTTTGGGAATATAGGAATCGGCTCCGGCTTTTAATCCGGAAATACGGTCCTCGATCTCTGCTTTCGCGGTCAGTAGAATAATTGGTAAATGGCTCATGTCAAAATTTTCCCGGAGCTTGTTGCAGAGTTCAATTCCATCCATGATGGGCATCATTACGTCTGAAACGATCAGGTCGGGTTTTTCGGTGATTACTTTATCAAAAGCTTCCAATCCGTTTTCAGCAAATATGATGTTGTAATCTATCTGAAGGAAATCCCTTAAAAGAACCAGTATTTCACGATCATCATCAACCAGCAATACCAAGGGTTTACCGGATGATAATTCCGTTTTTCCGGCTGGGTTTAACAGAATGGAATCATTCATGAAGCTGATTTCATTCAGGTCATCGGCAGGTTCATCCAACAATTCAGTTGTACTCAACTGATGTACATCCGGAAAAATACAGGTAAATTTTGTTCCTTTTCCGGGCTCACTTTCAAATTGGATCGTTCCTTTTAACAGTTCTACAAGCCCTTTTGTAACTGCAAGACCGAGACCGGTTGACCGATAACCCGGGAAGCTTCCCTGCCGCATGACCGAGGAAATACCAAAAGGCTCAAAAACTTTCTGAAAATACTCGGGCTTTATTCCCAGACCATTGTCTTCTATTTCAATTGTAAGCGCTGACTGATCTGATTTTATGGTAATTTGGACATTTCCTCCGGAATTGTTGTATTTGATTGCATTCGATACCAAATTTGTAATTATCCGCTGAAACTTATCAGCATCGGTCTTGAATACTAATTCAGGATTGGTCGTATTCACAATGCAGGTAATATTCCGTTGTTGTGCAAAAAGCTCGAGATCCGAAACAACTTCATCAATTAGTTGGGCCGGTTTGCAAGACCTGATATTTAAAGGTTCTTTCCCTTTTTCCAGTTTACGGAACTGCATAATTTCCAGCACCAGTTTCTGAATTTTAATGCTGTTGTTGTAAACCTTCAACAATCTTGGATTTTCCAGTGTATTTCGGGTATCTTCCAGCAAAGCATGGATGTGGGAAGTAATAATAGTCAGCGGTGTGCGGAACTCATGAGCCACATTGGTAAAGAATTCAATCTTGTAATTGTGTAGTTCATCCTCTTTCTTCATTTTGAATTCCTGAAGTGCAGCTTCTTTTTTTCGCGCAGCACGCCGGCGGTATCCAAGAAATATTAACAACTGAATTCCGATGAAAAGCAGTATATAGAAGGCAATAGCCCATGAAGTCCGCCAAATCGGGGGATTTATAACCACCTCGATTTCCCGGATATCTTTCGACCAGTCGCCATTTTCATCACTGGTGCGAATCTGTAAAAAGTACTTGTCGGATGCCAGATTGGAGAAACTAATGGGCTGATTTTGTGGTTTGATGGTCCATTCATTGTCGAAATTTTTAAGCCGGTACGAAATCCGGTAACGTTCCTGCCCCCAATATGCCAGTGGTGACACATCAAATGTGATTGAATTCTGGTTGTAATTCAGGATTAGTTTTTTCTGGTGGTTGATGCGGCTGGTTAGTACGCCATTGGGATCCGGATCCACCTGCAGGTTTTTGATGTATAGCTGATTAATAGCAATGGGTGGAAAATTTGACGAGAATTTGATTTGATCTGTTTGTATGATATCCACACCCATTGTGCCTCCGACATACAGCTTGTTTGTTTTTAAGTTGAAATAGGAAGCACCATCACTGTATTCCAAATTGAGCAGGCCATCGTTTACATTAAAGTTTCTGACTCTTTTTCTGCTGCTGTCAATTAATGAAAGTCCCTGATTCGTGGTCAACCAAATATTTCCTGGTTTATCCAGCTGCATGGCATGAATGCTGGTATTGGAGAGTTCGGACTGAACAATTAATCCACCTGCTATTACTGAATCGGAAGAAACAGGTAATAGATTAAAAATGCCGTTGCTGCTGCCAACCCAGATGGATCCGTTCTGATCCGTTTTCAGGCAGAGGATGTCATCATTTCGGATCAGTTTCGGATGAGTTGAAGTAGAGTACTGAGCAATCACCCGGTTCGTAATCGTATTGAAACGGTATACTCCAAATCCTCTGGTACCAATCCATATGATTCCGGGCTTTTCGACAGCCAGACTGTAAACAATCTGCTTCTGCGGAGCAGCTGTGGCAATCCTTTTATCGAGTATGAGTTGTTCGCAAAAGATAGGCAACGAACCGTTTTTTTCATCCAGATCAATCCGGATCACGCCATATCCACTGGTTCCGAGGTAAATCCGGTGATCGCTGTCCTCCAGAATACGATACACCGAAGCAAAGTCTAATGGATTGGGTATTTTGAAATCGCGCGGAAAATTACGGATCATGCGGTAATCAGGCGAAATAATGTCGATCCCTTTTCCGTCGGTTCCAACCCAGATGGTGCCGTTTTCGTGTTCGTGAAATGAAAGAACTGAACTATTGGTTAATCCATCTTTTACCGATATTTTCCGGATTTGATTTCCGCTGGAATCAAAAACATCGATGCCTCCGCCTTTGGTACCTATTAAAACATCTCCTTTTTGAGTTACTAAAATGCATCGGACAATGGGGTATGACAGCTGACTTGATGCCAGGCTTTTATTTGGAAATTCATTTAAATTCAGGGTATAGACTCCGTTTCCGTCGGTACCAATCCATAAGATGTCAGCCTCCGATTCGTAAATGCTTAATATTCTGGTTGCAATGGGGTTGACCATGAACAATCCGGAGAGGATATTGAAGATTTCAAAATTTCGGGTCAGAAGATTGAAACTGTAAACTTTGCCTTTTTCTGTGCCGACCCAAAGCCTGTCTTTTACTTTCGAAAGCGAAAATGAAGTTATCACATCATCAGGAATACTGAGTTGCCTGACAGTTTTTTGTTCCAGGTCAACCATCAGGGTCACTCCGGTTCTCTGGGTGATCAACAAGTATGGATGTTGGTTAACTGAAACCGAAATTGATGTAGACAAGGTTCCTGTCAAAGGCAGTTTCAAAATTTCCTGAAGGTGATTTCCTTCCATTTGCAATAATTTGCCATTCGAAGTCAGGCAATATGCATGGTTTCCTGCCAGATAGATTCGTTTCGTGCTTAGAGAATTTTGCTTCGAAGCTTCATCAAAATCAATTTTACCGAATTGTCGGGAGATGCTGTCATACCTGAAAATACCACGTCCGAATACCGAAGCCAGAGTGCCATAGGTATCTGAGTGACAAATTGTAATGTCATCTTCATAGTTTATCTGTTCGGATTCCGCCGTAAAAAAAGAGGTAAAACGGTCGTGGATGTTGTCGTACAAGCCCACACCCTTATTGGTTAGCATCCAGATTGGACCTGATGCAGTCGGATATATTTCGCGGATTACATGATTGTGAATGGAATTTGAATTGCTGCCGGGCAGGTAAGTTACCATTGAACTGCCATCATAACGGTTAAGTCCATTCCATGTTCCAAACCAAAAGTACCCTTCTGCATCTTTCACAATCGCATTCACTGCTCCATTCGACAAGCCTTCGCTGCGCGAAATGAAATGCACGTTGGTCCTGAAATCGGCTCTGATAGAGAGTGATAACAGAAAGAACAAGATGAGTATTGTGAGTTGCCGCATAATTTCCTGACTGTTCAACGATCAGGTAAAAGTAGCTAAAATTGAATAATTTTTATAGCAGGAAGTTTACTCCGGGATTAATTTGATCATCGGTTTTGATTTCAGGATTAATGTTTTATCTTTGCGCCACAAATTTTTTAATAACTGTTTATCAATTTAAATTAAGCAAAATGCCAGCAAAAATCAGATTGCAGCGCAACGGGCGCAAAAGGTATGCTTACTATCACATTGTGATAGCTGATAGCAGGGCACCACGAGATGGTAAAAATGTAGAACGTATCGGATCTTATAATCCAAACACGAATCCTGCTACTATCGATCTCGATTTTGACAAAGCTTTAACATGGCTTAACAATGGTGCTCAACCTACCGATACAGTAAGAGCTATTTTATCTTACAAAGGAGTATTGTTCAAAAAACATCTTTTAGGTGGTGTAGCCAAAGGCGCTTTCACTGCTGAAGAAGCTGAAACCAAATTCGAAGCTTGGGTAGCCGAGAAAGCGAATAAAGTTCAGGCTAAAAAAGATGGTTTAGTTGTAAGTTCAGATACTTCGAAGAAGGTTCAATTCGACAAGGAAACCAAGAAGAATGCAGATCGTGCCAATGCAATTGCCAAGCGTCATTCTGATGCTGTTGCCGCCGCAAGGGCTGCTGCTGCACCTGCGCCTGCACCAGTTGTTGAAGAAGTAGCTGAAGAAGCTGCTCCTGAAGTAACTGATGCTCCTGAGGAAACTGAGGCTTAGTATTCGCAAAATCCTGCTTTTGCTCCGGTATATAGCAGACAAATATAAAAGCGACAGAGAAATCTGTCGCTTTTTTCTATTTTTACTCCCATGGAAACAATACCGAAAAACAATTGTGTTAAAGTTGGCTATGTCCAGAAACCGCATGGGATCCACGGAGAACTGGTGATCCGGTTTCAGGAAGAATTCTATGAAACCCTGGAAGAAAATCCAGCCATTTTTCTGGAGATTGATAATTTGCTGGTACCTTTTTTTATTTCAGACGAAGGATTGCGATTTAAATCCGGCGAATCGGTCATCACACAACTCGACTGGGTTGATTCGGACAAGAAGGCGAAAGATCTTTGCGGATTATCGGTTTATGTCGACCGCGATGATGTGATTGAATTCGAGGATGAAATGAGTCCGCATGCATTGATCGGGTACCAATTGTTTGATCAGACGCTTGGGCCGATTGGCCAGATTACCGAAGTGAATGATTTCTCCGGAAACATTCTGCTCTCGGTCGTATATCAGGGAAAAGATGCCCTTGTGCCATTAAATGATGATTTAATTGTACGCCTCGACGAAGACCTCCATGAAATAGAACTCCGCATTCCTGAGGGTTTGTTTGATTTGGATGAAGAATAGGAGCCCCTCTAAATCTCCCCGAAGGGGAGACTTTTGGATAGTCTCCTCCCCAGCGCTTCTCAAAAAGAGAAGGGAGTGTGTTTCTGGACTTTCACCAAAATACTAAATTTGAACAACACTTTATATTGAAAGTATATTCTCCAAATTCCAATTCCAAACTCCCCTCCTTCGGAGGGGTAGGGGGAGGCTTATTTTTTCACTTCAATGCAACTTTCCGAATAATTTGCCGTCTATAAAATCGTTAAGTAGACAAACAATTAAAAATAGCAAGCAAATGAAAACAAAATTAGCAGCAGCAATCATTTTAATACTGTTTATTCAGGCCGGAATTCAGGTTCAGGCGGAGGAACAAACACGAAAAGTTGAATCCTTTTCTTCCATTTCGTTGCGCATCAGTGCCAATGTTCATCTCGAACAGGGTGAAAAGCAAAATCTGGAAATTGTTGCAAAATCTTCTACACTCGAGGAAATCATAACTGATGTAAAAGACGGAGAACTAATCATTCGGTTTCACAACAAAGATTATTTTTGGAGTACATTCAAACCAGGTGAAATAACCATTTACATTACCACTGCTGAAATTAATGGATTGGTGGTTTCGGGTTCGGGCAATATTATTGCAGATGGTGAAATCAAGACAAAAAAACTGGATCTGGGCTTAAGCGGCAGCGGGAACATTAAATTATCTGATCTTTCAGCAGAACAAGTAAAGTCAACGATCTCCGGTTCCGGCAATATTCATTTGGCTGGAAAGACAGCCGCCCAGGATTTAAGTGTGGCTATTTCCGGGAGCGGCAGTGTGAAAGCATTGGAATACAATGCTGATGATGTAACTGTCCGGATTTCAGGTTCAGGAAATGTTGGTATTCAAGCCAATAAAAATCTGTATGTCAGGGTATCAGGCTCCGGAAACGTGAATTACAAGGGCAAACCGCTGATTGATTCAGCAATTTCGGGTTCGGGAAAAGTAAAATGCGCGAATTAGGCCGTAAATTTGACTTCTGAAGTGTTTAATATTGTATTGAAAAGTGAAAAATAGTTAAGGTGGCTGTAAAATACTACAGACCACCTTTTTTCTTTGAACTTTATTATACAGGACTTGTTCATCATTCATTGATTGGGTTTTGATAAATTAATATAATTCGGATTAATCTGTATAAATAAAACGTATGAAAAACAAGCTATTTTCTATACTTATTTGCTCTTCATTTCTAATCTTTTTCTTTGCATGTAAAAAAGATACTGTGAATCCGGAAACCGATCTTTCTGTTAGTCAAACGGTAAGCAGCGATTCACCAACAGTTGGTTCCAATGTTACTTTTACCGTTACTGTTTCAAATAATGGTCCCAGTGCAGCAACCGGAGTTACAGTTAACTATACACTTCCCGCCGGATATACCTTGGTCAGTGCAACACCTTCGGTGGGTACTTGGGCTTCTTCTACCTGGACAGTCGGTAACTTAGCAAACGGATCGGGAGCCACGTTAACAGTTATATCCAAAGTTAATTCAACCGGACCATATTCAAATACAGCAACAATAATGGGTTCTGAAACAGACCCAACTGCAGGAAACAATATTGCAATTAAAGCAACTGTACCGGTCGCTCCTCCTTCAACCGACATTTCAGTAACCCAAACGGTTAGCAATGGTGCTCCGGTTGTTGGCACCCAAGTTACTTTCTCGGTAAAAGTTCTGAATAATGGGGCGATTGAAGCCACAGGGGTTTCTGTCAGCGATGTGTTGCCTGCCGGATATACACTGGTAAGTGCAACTCCTTCAATTGGTACATGGGTTGCTCCTAACTGGACAGTTGGCAAAATGACCGGTGGTTCAAGTGCAAATCTGTTGATTGTGGCTAAAGTACTGGAAACAGGACCTTATGAAAACACTGCAACAGCAACCATCACAGAGACTGATATAAATGCAGCAAACAATACATCTACCAGTTCAACAATTCCCGTTTCTGCGGTTGCATCGAAAATTACCTACAATAGTGATGTTAAACCACTGTTGGTGGTATCCTGTGCTCCGTGTCATGTTAGTGGCGGATCGTATGAAAAGTGGGATGTTTATGCAAACGCAAAAAGCAAGATAAACACAATTATTGGCCGGGTAAGCCAGACACAGGGTTCCGGAGGATTTATGCCATATGGCGGAACAAAATTATCGGCTGACAAGATTGCCATCCTGAATAAATGGGTTACTGATGGTCTACTTGAAAAGTAGAAAGATCAATTTGCCTCCAAGAAAAAATCCTGACAGGTTTTAAAAATCTGTCAGGATTTGCTTTAATAATTACAATTATTCCTTCTATCCTTTTTTCAATTCTTTCACACCGGTAGTTCCACCACCTTTCAGAGTCAGTTCAACAGGGGCATTGGTTTTCCAGGAACCACAGGTGAAGTCAGGAACATCAACCGAATTGGAACGGCTGGCAACCGATTTTTCGCTTAAAGGTGCAATTGAACTCCAAAGTGCAGCATCGTAAACATTCTCGTCGAGCGGAAGTCCGTTGCGCAGGCAATCGATGAGCCGCCAGTCCATCATGAAATCCATACCGCCGTGTCCACCAACTTTTTTGGCCATTTCGCCAATCTTGGTCACAATTTCAGGAGTGTATTTTTCTTCCAGTTTTTTCATTTCTTCATCGTTCAGCCATTCGTCTGCGATAGAAATCCTTGCAGGATCAGGCCATTTGCAGGCAACTCCTTTGGTACCGCTTACCAGATGAATCCTTGAGTACGGCCGTTCGCTGGTTACATCGTGCTGAACCATGATCGTCCGTCCGTTTACCGTTCGGATGGTGGTCGTGTTCATATTTCCCCGATAATGATCGGTGGTAAATTCAGTATAGAAGCCATCTTTTGATGCCAGATCCTTTGCCATCGCGGCCATCTGGAAATCGCTGGACGACATGGAAGTCAAATACTCCATCTGATCGCCACGGTTGATGTTCATCACCTGGCAAATTGGTCCCAGGCCATGTGTCGGGTATAAATTTCCGTTGCGGTTCTGATTTTCTTTCAGGCGCCACATTTCGGCATAACCACCATCTTTTTTGAAATTCAGATCACGCAGGTTGTGAATGTATGCGCCTTCGCCATGCACAATATCACCAAAGAACCCTTGTCGTGCCATGTTCAATGTCAGTAATTCGAAAAAATCGTAGCAGCAATTTTCGAGCATCATGCAATGTTTTTTGGTACGTTCCGAAGTTTCAACCAATTGCCAGCATTCTTCGATAGTTTTTGCTGCCGGAACTTCGGACGCTGCATGTTTGCCCTGTTCCATCGCATAAACAGCCATCGGTGTATGCCACGACCAGGGTGAAGTGATGTAAATCAGATCGATATCGGGATTTTCGCACATTTGCTTCCATGCATCTTTACTTCCGGAATAGGATTTGGCTCTGGGGAGACCTTGTTTTTCGAGAAACTTTTGCATTTTTTCAACACGGTCGTCATACTGATCACACAAGGCAACAATTTCAACTCCCTCGATGTACGACATCCGCTCAACGGCACCAGGTCCACGCATTCCCAGGCCGACAAAGCCAATTCGCACTTTATCAAGTTTTGGTGCTGCATAACCGCTCATGTTGAACAGCTGCGTATGCTTGTCGCTTTTTGATGTGACTGATTCGCTGTTTACGGTTGCAGCCTGACCGGCAAAACCTGTTGCCAGCATTCCGGTTCCCAGCATGGTGTTCCGGAGAAAATCCCTTCTGTTTGATGCCATTTTAAAGTGGTTTATAGATTTGTTAGAATAGTTTACTTATTTCATGACTGAAAAGTACTGTATTTTATGGAAATTATGAAGGTTGAAAATGCAGATGTTTTGGCAGCAGTATTGAATTTTTCAAATTCCAGGTTCAACCTGTTGTTGTTTTTCCGGAGGATATTCGTTTTCCCAGCGGGCAATTACCACCGTTGCCAGGCAATTGCCAATAACATTCACCGAGGTTCGTGCCATATCCATCAATACATCAATTCCGAGAATGATATAGATTGGCCAGGTAGGCAGCCCAAAACTACTGGCCGTTGCAAACAACAAAACCAGTGAAGCCCGTGGAACAGCTGCAACTCCTTTACTGGTAAGCATCAGGGTGAAAACGATCAGTAGTTGACGGTCAAACGAAAGGTCTATCCCGCTGATTTGTGCCACGAAAATCGTAGCCAGCGAAAGGTACAAGGTTGTTCCGTCGAGGTTAAAACTATACCCGGTAGGCATCACAAAGGCTACGATTTTCCGGGGAATTCCAAATTCTTCCATGCGTTCCATAGCCACCGGAAGGGCCGATTCGGAACTGGTAGTTGCAAAGGCGATTGCCACCGGTTCGGAAATGGCCGAAATGAATTTTCGAACCGGAATTTTCAAGGCTAAAGCGATTGGAAGCAAAACTCCCACCAGAAAAATGACCAGTGCGACATAAAGGGTTGCCAGCAATTTAAAGAGAATGACAAATATTTCGAGTCCCATTTGCCCGATGCTGTATGCAATTGCAGCAAAAACGGCAAAGGGGGCAAAGTACATGATCAGGGAAGTAAACTTAAACATCGTTTCAGACAAGGCTTCACAAAACACGATCATCGGTCGTTTCGTCCGTTCTTTCAGCAAAGCAACAGCAATACCAAAAATGATACTGAAAATTACAATCTGAAGAACTTGACCTTCATAAATGGCTTTGGCCAGATTTTCAGGAAAAACATGCAGAATAACATCAGTGCCTTTTAGAACCTGAACTTGTGGAATCTCTGAATGCAACAAGCTTTCAGGAACTTTCACTCCGATTCCGGCTTTGCTGATGTTGATGACCAGTAAACCGATCAGAAGAGCAGCTGTGGATACAATTTCGAAGTAAAGCAGAGATTTCCAACCCATTCGGCCAACCTGTTTCAGGTTGGAATGCCCGGCAATTCCCACTACTATGGTAGCAAATAGCAAAGGCGCAATAATCGTTTTGATCAACCTCAGGAATATCTGACTGATCACATTCAGATTCAATGAAATTTCCGGAAAATCGAATCCAAATTCTGCGCCGGCGATCATGCTGATCAAAATCCAGGTGGTCAGCGACCGTTTCTGAACGGCATAACCGAAAAGTACTCCCAGAAAGAGCCATCGGGAAAGAATCAGAACTGTTTTATTGATTTCAATCAGCTGGTATTGGTTGAGGATGGTCATCAATGAAACCACAAAAAGCAGCACCAACATTGAAACGAAATACGGCGCGGATACTGTCTTTTTTGCTGATTGATTGGAGGTTTGAGCGGTGTCGGTTGTCAAGGTATTTGAATTAGAAGTTGGATATTACAAAAATAGCAATTTAGACCAACTTACAATATTTCATTTCAAACAGGATTAAAATCCTGAAATTCTGATTTTTAATAAATATTGATTGATTCACGACTCTGAATAATCAGGGCCTGAATTGGGCATAAAAAAAAGCTGCCGGAAGAAAAAGTTCTTACCGACAGCCTTTACACTCTGAAACCTACACTAAGAAATTTTTATTTTTTGTACCGGACAACCCGTGCATCATTGATCACACCCTGCCAGTTCATCCCGAAAGCAAAATCGTAGGTATTACCTTCCGAATCCACATAACATTTCATGTCGCGCGGAACATCTTCCTTTTGTTCCTCAACGGTTTTCATATCAACAGGCATCTGGAATGGCAACAAAGCCGAAGGTTCAACCGCACCGGTTAAGATATCCATTAATGCCTGATCCTGAACTCCCATATGGATCAGAATGGCGTTGGCACTTTTTTCAATTTCAGAAAAAACTAATGGGTTCGAAACTTTTACAATGACAATTACCGGCTTTGCACCCATCTTTGCTTTGGTTTCGACAACCGTTTTCATATCCTGAATATTCGAAGCTGTCGTGGTTTTCCCTTTGTACGAACGGTTGGTAAAACTTTCGAAGGGGCTACCACCGGCGATACTTGTTTCGCGGGCAAAGTCGGCTCTGTATGGGCCGTATTGCAAACTAATTGGCACATAACCATTGCCATTCTTTTTTACATCATCCGTTGAATAACCAACTCCACCTTTTGGACTGTCGATGCAAACCAACGCAAGGTCTGCTTCTTCTGGTTTTTCAACCACCTGGAAATATTTTTTAGCGACTTCAGGATTGACCGCATCTTTCCAGCTTTCAGGTGTTTGAACGCCAAACCAGTTTAAGCTGGCAGGAATCAATTTTTTTGGGATGTAAACTTTCAACTGTTTTTTCACCGGAAGTGTTTTCTGCTGATTTTTCAACATCACCACCGATCGCAACTGCGCATCGTATCCGGCTTTCATATAGTCTGGATTACCAACTGTTTTTTCGGTTTCAGCTACATCGAGGTAAGCATTTTCGAACAGACCCACGCGGAAAATATTCCGGAGTAAACGCACAGCCGATTGCTCCAAACGTTTGCGCATCACTTCTTCACCATGCGCGGTAACACCCATTTTATAGGCTTCAATAACCGGTCCCATTTCGTTGTTCCCACCAAACTGATCGACTCCAGCTTCAATGGCTTTATAGTGACGTTCGGCTATCGTCAATTTTTCCACGCCCCAGCTTTTCCCGGCGAATGTGTAAACGTTTGGAACATCAGCAGTGATCATCCAGTCCGTGCAAACCACACCATCGTATCCATATTTACCGCGAAGTAAATCGGTAATCAGGTATTTATTATAGGCGTTGCCCACGATTTCGCCATTCACAGTATCCTGATTGTACGAAATCGTGTAATAAGGCATCACTGCCGAAGCCATTTTGGTTGCTCCTTCAAGCTTGAAAGCGCCTTCAGTAAAAGGTTTCAAGTGATCTTTTATATTTTTGCCCGGATAAACGGCATATTCGCCATAACCAAAATGACCATCGCGACCACCCTCTTCTGGTCCGCCACCGGGCCAGTGTTTCACCATGGCATTCACACTTTTATATCCCCATCCTCCTGAAATTTCTGCAGCACCGGTTGAAGTTTGAAAACCATCGACATAAGCCCTGGCCATTTCGGCAGTCAGGTTTGGCTCTTCGCCCATGGTTCCGTCGAAACGGCTCCAGCGAGGTTCGGTACCTAAATCGATTTGTGGTGAAAGCGCCGTAGCAATTCCCAATGCACGGTATTCGGCACCCGCAATTTCGCCAAACTGTTTCATTAACTGCGGATCGAACGAAGCTGCAATTCCAAGCGTTCCGGGCCACATCGAGATTTTACCACCGGCACCGGCATTAAATTCGGCATACGAATCGCTGCCGTGGCGCGGATCGGAACTATTATTAGACGGAATTCCAAAACCAATTCCTTCGACTAAAGCCTGCGCATTGTTATTCCACTGAGCCGAAATTGCAGGACTCTGAACAGAAGTAATAAGTACATGCCGAAGGTTATCTTCGGTTAAAAATTTCTTTTGCTGATCGGATAAATCGCTGGCAACAGCGCCACTTTCAGGGAATGGTTTGGCGTTATAGATTCCGCCGAAACGTCCGGCGCTCATCACCGGAATCGACTGATGCCCACTGTACAACATCAGTCCGGCAATTTGCTCAACCGATAGTTTGGTGGCCAGGTCTTTGGCACGTTCGTCAACCGGCAAGCGCCAGTCTTCGTAGGAATCAAGGATTCCGTTTTTGTTCAGGTCTTTAAAAGCAAGTCGGTCAATTGTAAGGATTTTGACTCCGGAAGTTGCAGAATAGCCCAAAGTTTGGCCACCTTCGTTGCTGATCAGTTTAAATGATCCTTTGTCTGTTTCTGTCCATTTTGGACTACATCCGTAACCGAAGAATAATAAAAATAAGAAGCCAAGCGAATAGGATTTCAATTTTAGGTTCATTTTTGAATGGGTTTATTTGGTGTATAATTTCTTCAGGAAAAATTAAGGTATTGTTGACTGAATTTTTTGGGTTTTTTTATTTATGAATTGTACTATTCTCTTTGCGTCATTCTGACACATTGAAAAAACTGTTCGAATTTAGCTTATTTTCTGGTTTTGAAGCCAAAATATCGGGAATTTTTATGCGGAAGCATGCCGAATGTTTTGTGATGAGCACCTGACTGCCAGTTACAAATTCAGGAGTATGGAAATATTGAATAAAAATAGCGAAGCAATTAATAGATCCCGTTAAACTTTGCTTTTACGATTTCCTTGACTTCCTGCATATCGATTTTGTGGCCCAGTTCCTTTTCGATGGAAGTTACTCCGTAGGTAATAAATCCACACGGATTGATGTAATTGAAATAGCGCATGTCGGTATTGACATTCAGGGCAAATCCGTGCATCGTAACATACCGGCTGATCCGAACACCGATTGCGCTTATTTTTCGTGATTTCGCCGGAATGCCTGCATCGAGCCACACCCCGGTGGCATCGTCTTTCAAAGCTCCTTCCAGCCCAAATTCGGCGATGGTCTGAATAATGGCCTGTTCCATCCTGAAAATGTATTCTTTCACACCGATCTTTAAATTTTCCAGATCGAGAATCGGGTAGCCTACAAGCTGTCCCGGACCATGATAAGTAATATCGCCTCCACGATCGATCTTGTAATAAGCGGCATCAATTTTCTTCAGGAAATCATTGTTGATAAGGAGATTATGCTCATCACCACTTTTACCCAAAGTGTACACGTGTGGATGTTCAACCAGCAGGAAGCGGTTAATTTCACTGCTTTTCTTTCTTGAAAGCTTGTCGGCAACAATTTCAGAATGGATGGTTTCCTGATAATCCCAGCACTCTTTATAGTCCTTCAGTCCAAGGTCTTCGAAATTGAAATTTGCCATTAATCGTCGTTTAAAAGGAATAATTGACCGTCGTATAAGTCGGATTCTCGCCAAAAATAAGCTAAAATCCGAAGTTGGTGACTCCAGACCTGCAAAACATTCACACAATTGTTTGTTTAAGATACCGGAAACGCTTTGGTTTGTTATTTTTGTAATTTAAAATTAAAACTGGTTCATGAAATCCTTGCTCTGGCTCATCTTTTTAATGGCACCCATTATGGTTTTGGGGCAGAAAAAAGACCTTCAAAATATGGCGGTTCTTGCAAGCCAATATTACCAGAACAAAGAGTATGGGAAAGCTGCAGAATTGTACGAACAATTGTATTCGGACACTAAATCGGAGGGTTATTTTACGATCTATCTCGACTGTTTGATGGGCATTCCGGATTATGAAAAGGCCGAGAAAGAGATACGGAAAGGATTGCGTGGTAATTCATCCGATACGTATTGGTACGTTCAATGGGGATTTCTGAAAAAAGCACAGGGACAGGATGCCGAATGTAGAAAAATGTACGAAAAAGCCATCGGTTCAATTTCGGACAACCCGGCTGAATACCAGAATCTGGCCAATCAATTCATCAACCGCCGCGAGTTTGAATATGCCGAAAAGGTTTACCTGAAAGGACGTTCAGTCCAAAATCCAGCAATTTATAATTATGAGTTGGCACGCATTTATAATTACATGCGCAACTATGACCTGATGATGAAAGAATACCTGGAATGGGTGAATCAAAAGGAAAGCAATCTCGATATTGTAAAGAGTAACCTTCAGTCTGTTTTGTCGGTGGATAACGATCAGGAAATCAGCAATCAGTTGAAGAAATATATTCTGAAACGCATTCAGGATGAACCGGGCCAGATACTTTACAACCGGCTGTTGATCTGGCTGTTTATTCAGGATAAAAATTTTGTGGCGGCCATCCGTCAGTCCATTTCGCTTGACAAACGAATCGGAACTGAAGATGCCAATATTTTCGGACTGGCTGGTGTCGCAGCATCCAACAAAAGCTACGACGAAGCAATTAAAGCATATGATTACCTGATTTTAAAGGGTAAAAAGGCTGAATATTTCAACCTCGCGAGCCAGCAACTCATGCAGATGTATTATGACCGTTTTGTTGATGAAGACATTCTGGATGTTTTACATGCCAACGACGTAAAAGATAAATTTGCGAAAACATTTGAGGTTTTGGGTAAAACTCCTGAAACTTCAATTCTCCTTACTGAATATGCACATTTACTGGCTTTTTATCTCAATCAGCCCAAGGAAGCCATTCAGGTTTTAACCGATGGGTTGGCAATGGCCGGGATCAACATGGTGCAAATGGCGGGCATGAAAGCTGAACTGGCCGATTTGTATGTGTTTTCTGGCGATCTTTGGGAGGCTGTGATCAGTTATTCTCAGGTGATCGAAAGCAGCAAAAGTTCCCTGTTGGGAGATGATGTAAAGATCAAACGGGCGAAACTGGGATATTATATGGGTAATTTCAGTTGGGCCAAAGCTCAGCTGGATGTACTTCGTGCCAGCACTTCAAAACTGATAGCCAACGATGCGATGGATTTATCGCTGTTTATCAGCGAAAACCTGGAGTCGGATAGTCTGGCTGCTCCGCTGAAGATTTTTGCTCATGCCGATTTGAACATATTCCGGAATAACTTTCCGGAAGCAATGTCAGCACTGGATTCCGTTCAAAATCTGTATCCTGGAAATTCACTGATTGACGATGTAGATTTCCGGAAGGCCGCTATTTTTCAGAAACAGGGCAAATTCGCCGAAGCTGCTGTGCTACTCGAATCCATCGTCAAAGATCACAGCTGGGAACTGCTGGCCGACGATGCGCTTTTTCAGCTGGCCACGATTTCTCAGAATAAGCTCAACAAAAAGCAGGAAGCCATGCAATTGTATAAAAAAATGCTGACCGATTACCCCGGAAGTGTTTATGTGGTGGATTCCAGAACGGAATACCGCAAATTGCAGGATGCTGAAAATAAAACCAGCTTGCCAGCAAACCCGGAGGAAAAGACAAAAGGGCTAAAACCCTGATAAAGAATTGAAATATCATGTCCGTCACATGAATGTGACGGCAAAGGCTATCTGCCAGTATCATCAATTTCGCCAATATTCTTTGCCCTTGGTTTTAGCCAACGGACAGGATATAAAAAAATACAGGGTTTTAGCCCGAACGAATTAAACATGAATAAAATTCCAAAAGCCTATATATTCGCACTTCTGTCTGTCTTTCTTTGGTCGACTGTTGCAACCGCTTTTAAACTTGGGTTGCAAATTCTTTCTCCGCTTTACCTGATCCTTTGCGCCTCGGCAATTTCATTGCTGACTTTTTTTATTGTCATACTTTTTCAGGGTAAAATCGCTGAATTGTTTACTGTTACGCTTTCAGGATTGGCAAAATCAGCGCTTCTCGGGGCTTTAAATCCTTTTGCATATTACCTCATTCTTTTTCAGGCATACAGCCTTCTTCCGGCCCAGGTAGCCCAGCCATTAAACATGGTTTGGCCGATTACACTCGCTCTGCTTTCGGTTCCTTTGCTTCAGCATAAAATTACTTTTCGAAATTACCTGGCTATTCTGATCAGCTTTGTCGGAGTAATTTTTATCTCATCGCAGGGGAATTTTTCCGGAATGGTTAATATGAATTTAACCGGTGTTTTTCTGGCGGTTGGCAGCAGCGTGATCTGGGCATTATTCTGGATATTGAGTGTTCTGGATAAGCGCGATGAAATCTTCAAGTTGTTCTGGAATTTCGCCTTTGGCTTCATTTACCTGCTAATCGCGACCTTCTTTTTCACCGATTTTCATTTTCCTGATTTGAAAGGCTTGCCGGCTGCCGTTTACATCGGTTTGTTCGAACTTGGAATTACCTATATTTTGTGGATGCAAGCCATGAAACTGAGCGAGAACAATGCAAAAACCGGCAATCTGATTTTCCTGTCACCTTTTTTGTCGCTGATATTAATCCATTTTATTCTCGGCGAAACCATATCTATCACTACCTTTATTGGCCTGGCGTTTATCGTTTCAGGAATCTGGATTCAGCAAGAGGAGCGGCAGAGAAAGTGAGAAAGTGAGAAAGTGGGAAACTGAGAAAGTAGAAAAGGAGCATCGTAAGTTTTTCACTCAGGGATTCCAGAACGCATGAACTTTTAAAGAACATTAACTTTAAATCGTAATGAAAGAACCGTCTGATAAAAAACCGGTTAAAATATTGGGCATCGACCCGGGAACCAATGTGATGGGCTACGGACTGATCGAGGTGATAGACAACAAACCTCGAATTCTCCAGGTTGGAGTAATCAAAACCGCCGGATTTACTGATCATTACCAAAAGCTTAGGCATATTTTCGATCGCTCAAACGCGCTGCTGAATGAGTTAAATCCGGATGAACTGGCCATCGAATCACAGTTTTATGGCAAGGATATTCAGGCCATGCTCAAACTGGGACGGGCGCAGGGCGTGGTGCTGGGATTGGCGCTCAGCAAAAACATACCGGTTTTCGAATACGCTCCGTTGAAAGTAAAACAATCGATTACCGGAATGGGCCGCGCAGCCAAGGAACAGGTTGCTTTTTTCCTCAAAAACATGTTCAGCATGAATGAACTTCCAAAAGAACTGGATGCGACCGATGCCATCGCCGTTGCAGTGTGTCATTACCTCCAGATGAAAAATCCGGTAGGAAAATCAGGAGTAAAAAGCTGGGGTGATTTTGTGAAAAAGAATCCGGATCGGGTGAAAAAATAAAGGTCATTCGTTGTCATTAATTGTGACTGGTTGTGGTCAGCAAGTACGCGGTTTACCTTGAATGACTATCGAATGACAACGAATGACCGGGAGATTTTCTAACTCTGTGCCAGACATTCTTTCGCAATAGCAGCAGTAATTTCAGCCATTTCTTCTTTAGTGAACGACAATTTTTTAGAAAAGTGAAGCAAATCGGCTTCGGTTTGCATCGGTACCAGATGAATGTGGGCATGAGGAACTTCAAGACCTAAAACCATTACTCCGACTTTCTGACAAGGAATAGCTTTCTGAATTCCAAGAGCAACTTTTTTTGCAAACAACTGCAATCCGGTATAGGTTTCCTCATCCAGATCAAACAGATAATCAACTTCTTTTTTAGGAATGACCAGCGTATGTCCTTTGGCTACCGGAAAAATATCCAGAAAGGCCAGAAAATTTTCATCTTCGGACACTTTCCAGGCGGGGATTTCTCCGTTTACAATTTTGGTAAAAAGGCTTGCCATTTTCAGTCCAAATTACATTGCAATGTCAATAATCTCGAATTGCATTTTTCCTGAAGGAACCTGTATTTCAACCACATCGCCAAGCTTTTTCCCCATCAGGCCTTTGGCAATCGGAGTCTGAATGGAGATTTTTCCCAGTTTCAGATCGGCTTCAGGTTCTGAAACGATGATGTATTGCATAGTGGCATTATTGGTCTTGTTGCGAATAGTAACCTTATTCAACATCTGAACAGACGAGATGTCGATTTTTGATTCATCGATAATCCGTGCAGAAGCGATCTTTGAACTTAAAATTGCAATTTTAGCTTCCAGCATTCCTTGTGCATCTTTGGCAGCATCATATTCGGCATTTTCCGAAATATCTCCTTTTTCAATGGCTTCGCCTATCGACTTCGAAATAGCCGGGCGTTCGATCTTGGTCATTCGTTCCAACTCATCTTTCATTTTCCGAAGACCTTCTTCCGTAATATAAGTAACCGTTCCCATGGGTTTCTCCTTTTTTTTAAAACGATATTAAAAACAAAAAAGAATTCCGCCCATAGCGGAACTCTTTCGTGACACAAACTTATACAAATTTTTTATTCTTTACGAATCTAATGTTATATAATACAATCAGTCAATATTTTCGTTGCATGATTTCGGAATAAACAAATGCTTTGCGCAGCGAGAAATCTTCTAAATAGCCTGGCGTCTCTTCATCTTCATCTTCAGGTTTCGGTGCTTCAACCAACGACTTCCGTGTGCTTGGCTGGAGCGGTTTTTTCGCCCGTTCAGGAAGTGTGCTAACGAAACTGGTATGATAAAGTCCTGATTTAACTGCTGGAGCTGGCATAACCAACGGTTCTTTTTTCAATACGGGTTTAACCAATACTTTTGGCTGAATCTCCACTTTGGATTCGGCGAGGAACTCTTCGCCCAACAGCTGATCCAGGAAGAAATTTCTTGGTTTGACGCCTTTTTCAGCAGGATCATCCATCGCCTTTTTCTTCTTGTTCTGATTGATTGCACCTAAAATTGAAAGCGCTATTGCGATAATCAGGAAAATATAATCATCCATCTTTTGCTTTTTTTAATGCCGAATGCAAAAATTTGTGCTTTTCTTTGTTCGTTCAGAAATTAAAGGTAGTAAAAATGGTTCAATTATCCCGACATGTTTTCAAAGCAATTTTGATTTGCTTTTTTGTATCCATTGGTATCAATGGTTGCAAGAAAGATTACACATCGGTGATCCCATATGTTTATGTCAATTTTTCATTTAATCCGGCCAGTTATATCGAGTTAAATATCCCGGGTGGAGCAGTATCTTTCTCTGGAATTGGCTTTGGAGGCCTCATTGTTTTTAAAGATTTTGAAGGCAGTTCAACGCCCTTGCTTGCTTTCGATGCTGCATGCACCTATGAAGTTAACCCAACAGTTCGGGTTACTGTTGATGGAAGCGGAGTGGCTACCTGTCCAAAGTGCAAATCTCAATTCATTTTGATCGGCGGAGGTGGCAGTCCGGTAAAAGGACCAGCAATGGAACCGTTAAAACAGTACCAGGCGCAGTACGCCAATGGAAGCATTTTGGTAAAAAACTAAACCCAAACTTTTAACTCATAAACTTTCCGCGTTTTCAGTTCGAATAAGAATACTTTTTGAAATTCAGAACTGAAATTCCAGCTTTCAAGTTTGTTCGACAAGTTGAAAGATACCGGACTTTCATCCAGATCAGCCGTTATTAGCAGCCAAAGCTGGCTTAGCTTTTTCTTTTGATAAAGGGGAAGTTTTTCATTTTTAGCAAGAATGGTGAATTCGATGTTCTCACGGTTCAGTTCAGGTGGCTGATATCCGCTGATCTGTCGGGGATAATGCGTTTTCAATTTGAGAACCCTTGGTCCGTGCAGTTTGGTGAGTTCAATCCCAATGGAAATTCTGGATGTATTCCGGATAATAAAATCAGGCGACTCTGATTTGATCAGTTTCCCTTTTGGAAATTCGTCATACCTGTTCCTGAATTGCTCCATGATATGCATTTCTTCCAATGACTGTGAAAACTGATTGAAACTCATTTATTCAATTTTTAATAAACGAAAATAACATTTGTTCCCGAAAAGAAAAAAGGAACTGAATCAGTTCCTTTTAAATATTTGAATGTATTCACAACTCCCTCTCCTTTGGAGAGGGTTGGGGAGAGGCTATTAGTACCGGTAATGTTCAGGTTTGTATGGGCCTTGAGCCGAAATGCCCAGATAACTTGCCTGGTCAGGTGTCAGAACAGTCAGTTTTACACCCAATTGTTCCAGATGCAAACGGGCAACTTCTTCATCGAGGTATTTTGGTAAACGATATACATTGACGGCATATTCTTTTTCCCAAAGTTCGATTTGTGCCAGGGTCTGATTGGTAAACGAGTTCGACATCACAAACGATGGATGACCGGTTGCACAACCCAGATTCACCAAACGGCCTTCAGCAAGCAGAAAAATAGAATGCCCATCGGCATAAGTATATTTATCAACCTGTGGTTTGATATTGGTTTTGCGAATTCCCAGCCAGTTTTCGAGGCGAACAACCTGAATTTCATTGTCGAAATGTCCGATGTTGCATACGATAGCCTGATCTTTCATTCCAGCTAAATGTTCCGCAGTAATAATGTCCTTGTTTCCGGTGGTGGTTACAAAAATATTTCCTTCCGGAACAGCGTCTTCCATGGTTTTTACTTCAAAACCTTCCATGGCAGCCTGAAGGGCACAAATCGGATCGATCTCGGTCACAATGACGCGTGCTCCGTAGCTGCGCATCGAATGGGCACAACCTTTACCTACGTCACCATATCCGGCTACGACTACAACTTTTCCGGCAATCATCACATCAGTGGCACGTTTGATTCCATCGGCCAAAGATTCGCGACAACCATACAGGTTATCGAATTTTGATTTGGTCACCGAATCGTTTACGTTGAAGGCAGGGAAAAGCAATTTTCCTTCATTCATCATCTGATAAAGACGATGAACTCCTGTAGTAGTTTCTTCTGAAACGCCTTTAATCAATGGTACCTGGCGGGTCCAGCGTTGTGGGTCGAAAGCCAGCACTTCTTTCAAAGCATTGTAAAGTTCCCGTTCGTCTTCAGCTTCAACAGGCTGATCAAGTATGGAAGGATTTTTTTCAGCATCATAACCAATGTGAACCATCATGGTAGCATCGCCGCCGTCGTCAACAATCAGAGTTGGCCCCAGTCCGTTGCCAAAATCGAGTGCACGTTCGGTACACCACCAGTATTCGGCAAGGGATTCGCCCTTCCATGCAAAAACAGGAATTCCGGCAGCAGCAATAGCCGCAGCAGCGTGATCCTGAGTGCTGAAGATATTACAGCTTGCCCAACGCACTTCGGCGCCCAATTCGGCAAGTGTTTCAATCAATACGGCAGTTTGAATGGTCATGTGCAGCGAACCCATGATGCGGGCATTTTTCAGCGGTTTTGCTGCTGAATGTTTTTTCCGGATTGCCATCAATCCCGGCATTTCCTTTTCAGCAATCTCAATTTCTTTTCGCCCGAATTCTGAAAGCGATATATCGGCTACTTTGTAAGCCAATTGAACCAATGTTTTTGTAGTCATTTCATTATTTTTTTAATTGTGGACAAAGATAAGCAAATCGCCAGTTGTTATTTGCTAATATTGATCACAAAACTGTTTAATTAAATAATTTATTTACCTGAAATATTTTCAATCGTATTGAAAAAGTTCAGTGTCGCAATTTTATCTTTTGCAAGTTGATTTTTCAATTCGTCAATTGATGAAAATTTCTGTTCCTCACGCAGTTTGCGGAAGAAGCTAATCTCGATGAATTCAGCGTAAATATCCAAATCAAAGTTAAAAATATTGACTTCAATGCTGCGGTGATCGGCATTGTTATTAACAGTCGGGCGGCTGCCTATGTTCAACATCCCAAGGTAGATTTGATCCCTGACCTTTACTTTTACAGCATAAACCCCGTATCCCGGAACAATTTTATCCGGATCGGAAGTATCAATATTTGCCGTTGGAAATTGAATTTTCCGGCCAAGTTTTTGCCCTTCAACCACCGAACCATGAAGTGTAAAAGGATATCCAAGAAAGGCGTTTGCTACCTCAAAGTTACCATGTTGTATGGCTTCACGGATTTTGGTCGAACTGACATTGGATTCGTTCATCAATAAAACATCCAGTTTTTCGATCTGAAAACCCAATCGACCGGCACTGTTTTTCAGGAATTCGAAATCACCCTGCCGGTTTTTACCAAATTTATGGTCGTACCCAACCACCAGGTATTTGGTATGGATTTGTCCGATTAAAATTTGTTCAACAAACTCACCATATGATAATTGCGCAAATTCAGGAGTAAAAGGATAAATGATCAGATGATCGATACCCGATTGTTCAAACAATTCTATTTTTTCGTTCTGTGTGGTGAGCAACCTCAGATTCGTTTCTTCCGGCGCTATAACCTTACGGGGATGGGGATCGAAGGTGAAAATGACCGATTCGCCACCGATTCTCGCTGCAAGTTCGTTCATCCGGTCAATAATTTTCCGATGACCCAAATGGACACCATCGAAAGTTCCAACGGTTAATACCGGATTATGGGCATGAAAACTATTCAGGTCTCTGTGTATTTTCACTTCAATAAGTATTTGAATTCGGGGTCAAAATTAATTATTTAGCGGTGTCTGCATCAATTAAAACAACAACTAAGCAAAGGTAAATTTCAAAACTTGACAAACCTGTCATTTTATGAAAGCGAAATTATTATTTTTATACCCTGTTTTGACTCAAAAAAGTATAATCGTGAAAAAAATATTCTTGGTATTCACCATTCTTACAGCATTTCTTTTCTCATGCAAAAAGCCTAATGGTTTCGTTATCAGTGGAAAGATCACCAATTCTGAAGGCAAGTATTTATATCTGGATGAATTGAAAGTTGCTTCGAGCCTGCCTGTCGATTCGGTGCAATTGGAAAGGGACGGATCTTTCAGGTTTAAAGGGAAGATTGGTTATCCTAATTTTTACCTGCTTCGCCTGAATGAGAAGAACTTTGTAACCTTGTTAGTTGATACGACTGAAAAAATCAACGTTTATGGCGATGCCGCCAATTTTTCAAGGGACTATGTTGTGGAAGGTTCACCTGGTTCGAAACTTGTTCAGGAATTAAACAACCGGCTTGCAAAAACCAAACATCAGCTTGATTCCATTCAAAGCCGGATTATCGCCTTCCGGAATTATCGGGATTACAACATTCAAAAAATCAAGTGGGATCAGGAACTGACTGACATCAAACAAAATCAGATCAGGTATTCAACCGAATTTGTTCAGAAACATCCGTTCTCCATGTCATCCGTATTGGCCTTGTATCAGAAATTTGATGATGCAAACTATGTCATTCAGGATCTGCAATCACTTAAGGTTGCCGCATCGGCCCTGAATACCATGTTCCCCAAATCAGAACATGTAAAAGCACTTTATGCCAATACCCAACGATTGATGGTTGATGTAAAGAACAGTAGGTTACAGGAATTCATTTCGAAAAATGGCCAGAATTTTCCCAATATCACGCTCCCAAATGCCAATGGCCGGGATGTTTCTCTGTCATCTCTTGATTCAAAAGTTGTCCTCATTCAGTTTTGGTCAGCGCTCAACACTGATTCGCGTTATCAGAATCAGGCACTTGCCGAACTTTATAAAAAGTATAAATCAAAAGGCCTGGAAATTTACCAGGTGAGTCTTGATGATGACCGGAATGCATGGCTGACTGCCATTCAGCAGGATGGCTTGAACTGGATTAACGTTGGGGATATGAAAGGAAGTATTAATGCAGTGAACTCATATAATGTAAAAGTCATCCCATCCAATTTTATTATGGATAGTGAAAGACGAATTGTTGCCAGGGATGTTATAGGCCCTGCTCTTGATCAGGTGATCGGAAAACTTACCAGATAGAGATTTTCTTAATCAATTATGAATTGAGAGGTCAGGAGCCTGCCTGAACTTTGGCTCTATCAATATTACGGCTATATTTACGATCTAATATTTTCGAACCAATCATTTCAGGAATTGAAAAATCAAGATAAAAAAATTTACTTCATATCCGATATTCATCTTGGCGCTCCGGCATTAAAGAATAACAAGGAACGTGAGCTTGCTTTTGTAAACTGGCTGGATGATATTAAGCGGGATGCGTCGCATCTTTTCCTGATGGGCGATATCTTCGATTTTTGGTTCGAATACAAGACCGTTGTTCCGCGTGGATTCACCCGCACTTTGGGAAAGATTGCCGAAATTGCCGATTCAGGAGTGGAGGTTCACTTTTTTACCGGAAATCATGATGTTTGGGTTTTCGATTATCTGCCTGACGAATTAGGAATGATACTTCACCGTGATGAATTTAAAACTGAACTGTATGGCAAAAAATTCTTTCTCGCTCATGGCGATGGGCTCGACCTGAGTGATAAAGGTTACCTGTTTCTTAAAAAGATGTTTACCAGCAAAACGCTTCAATGGTTGTTTGCCCGGGTTCATCCGAATTTTGGGGTAAAACTCGGAATGAATTGGTCCAAACATTCACGGGTCACAAAAGGGATAAAAGGTGAAGAGTTTAAGGGAACAACCAACGAAGGAATGTTTATTTTTGCAGAGTCGGTTTTACGTGCTGAGCAGTTTGATTATTTCGTATTTGGACACCGGCACGTTTTGGAAAACTGCCCTATTGGAGAAAATAGCCGTTACATCAATCTGGGCGACTGGATACATTATTTTTCCTATGGTGTATTTAACGGAGAGAAATTTGAATTGAAACTATATAATTATCAGGGGCCAAAAGGCCATTAAAATGCCGGATTATGACAAAACGGGTATATACTAAAATCGTTGGAACCGGGAGCTATATTCCCACACGTGTAATCGGGAATGATTTTTTCATGGATTATACTTTTTTTGACGCCCATACGAAAAAGCCTCTGGAAAAAAGCAATGATGAGATTATTCTGAAATTCCAGGAAATAACCAACATCAGCGAACGGCGGTATATTACCGACGATATGAATAATTCGGATATGGCAACTCTGGCTGTCAGGGATGCCTGCCAATCAGCCGGTATCGATCCTGAAACACTTGATTTTATTATCGTTGCTCACAATTTTGGTGATGTTGATCCGGTATCCACGCGGGTAGATATCCTTCCAAGTCTGGCCAACCGGGTAAAAGCAAAACTTGGGATCTCGAATCCTGCATGTTTTTGCCACGACCTCATATCCGGATGTCCTGGCTGGACTCAGGGAATGATCACTGCCGATGCCTATATCCGAAGCGGAATTTCTAAAAGAGGAGTGGTTGTTGGAACCGATGTGTTATCCAGAATTTCCGATCTGCACGATCGGGACACAATGATCTATGCTGATGGGGCAGGTGCCACGATTGTTGAAGCTATAGAAAGTGACGAACCAACCGGAATCCTTTCTCATTCAAGCCGTTCTGATTCAGTCAATTTCTGGAATTTGCTAACCAACGGGAAATCATTCAATCCTGACTTTGAAGGAAACGACCAGTTTATTAAAATGGCAGGTCATAAATTGTATGTCTATGCCCTGACGTATGTTCCGGGAGTAGTAAAAGATAGTCTTGATAAAGCCGGACTGCACCTGAGCGACATTAATAAGGTTTTGCTTCATCAGGCCAACGAAAAGATGGACGAAGCAATCCTGAAAAACGTATTCAAATTGTACAATGAAAAGCAAATTCCGGAAGGAATTATGCCCATGAGCATCGCAAAACTGGGGAATTCATCTACAGCAACCGTACCTACTTTACTCGATACCATCCTGAAAGGCCGGATGGAAGGACAGTCGATCAACTCCGGAGATTTCATCATTTTGGCTTCGGTGGGTGCCGGGATGAATATTAATTCGATTGTTTATAAATGGTAGATCAAAATGTCTTAAAATTTTTTCAGTTGTTCATATAAATCCTGAACCGGCAGACCCATCACATTAAAAAATGAACCTTCGATGCGATGGATTCCGATGTACCCGATCCATTCCTGAATGCCATACGCTCCGGCTTTATCGTATGGGCGATAGTTTTCGAGGTAATAATTGATTTCCTCATCGGAGAGTTCCTTGAACCAAACATCCGTTGAGGCATAAAACGATACTTTCTTTTCTGTGGAGAGCAAACAAACTCCGGTCAAAACCTGATGCTTTTTACCTGATAAATCACGCAGCATGCGGAATCCATCAGCATAATCTGCGGGTTTATTGAGTACTTTTCCATCCAACCAGACGATGGTGTCAGCAGTAATTATCAGCTGGTTATCTTTTAGCTGTGGCCGAAACGCCTCCGCTTTCAGTTCAGCAAGATAAACCGGCACTTCAGTCATTCCCATACCTTCAGGAAAAACTTCAGGAATATCCATCGACTGAACGGTGAATTTCAATCCCAAATCGCGGAGCAATTCCTGACGGCGGGGTGATTTGGATGCCAGGATGATTTCAAGGCCTCCCCCAACCCCTCCGAGGGAGGGGAGTTTTTGTTGCGATTTATTATCTGAATTCATGTGCTGGAAAATCTCATTTATCTAATAGGTTCTTCAAAAGTCTCCCCTTCGGGGAGATTTAGAGGGGCTGCTAATCCACCTTTATCCCCTGAATTTCCTGCCCGAACCATTTTTGTTGCGATCGCATCACTTGTTCGATGACATCGCGCACACAACCTTCGCCGCCTTTTTTGTCGGAAATGTATTGCGAAATGGCCTTTATTTCTGGAACAGCATCCACCGGACAGGTTGAAATTCCAACTTCTTTCATGATTTGATAATCAACCAGATCGTCGCCCATATATAGAATTTCATCTTTGGCAATACCGGTTTTCAGGATAAAATCATCCAGACATTCAGTTTTGTTGAATGAATTCAAATAAATGTGTTCAATACCCAGTTTTTTATGGCGAAGCCTGACCCGATTGGTATTCGCACCGGTAATAATGGCCACCTGAAATCCGGTCTCAATCGCACATCGCATGGCAAAACCATCTTTCACATTGGCCGTTCGCATGGGATCGCCGCTTTCATCGAGTGGCGAAGTGTCAATAGAAAGGACACCGTCGACATCGAAAATAAATGCTCTGATATTTTTAAGTCGCTCTTTAAAGAAGGTCATGGTTTTGATTTTGTTGAAATTGAAAGATACTCTCGGACATTAGCCGGTAGATTTTCTGAAGTTCAGGCTGATCGTGAAGCATTTTCAGATGTGCATTGATGATGGTTTGGTCGTTCCGTTTAGCAGGCCCGGTTTGAGCATCAAGCGGAGGAAGGAATTCTATCTTTTCGGCAGTTTCGCGGATCAGCGGCTTTAATAAATCGAAGTTGAGTTTTTTATTTTGAAGCAGAATTTCTCCGATGGAATAGAAATGATTCACGAAATTGTTGGCAAACAGTGCGGCCAGATGCAAGGTCTTTCGATCGTCCGAATCGATTTGGTGCACTGAACCGGAAAGTTTATCTGCCAATTCCTGAAGTTTCATCAGGTTTGCCGGATGATTCGCTTCGATGCATATTGGGATATCCGAAAAATCGATCTTCCGGTTTTTTGAGAAAGTCTGTAAAGGGTAAAATACTCCGTAATTTCCGGAGAATCCATCCAGTATATTCATTGGCACGCTTCCCGCAGTATGAACGATCAGCTTGGTTTCATCGAGCAAAATATTTTCCAGAACTTCCTGTATAGCCGAATCTTTTATTGCGATCACATACAAATCGGATGCAGGCAAAAGTGTCGACAAATCGTTGGTGAAATCAGCCCCCGTTTTTTCAGCCAATTCCCTGGCCGAATCCAGGTTCCGGCTGAAAATCTGCTTCACCAAAACCCCTTTTTCAGTCAGAGCCAAAGCCAACTGAGTCGCAAGGTTTCCGGCTCCGATAATAACTGCATTTTCTATCATGGCTTGATTTATTACTTCTGAAAGGTATGAATAATCGGGATTTCGCAGACTACCGGTCAAAGAAATATACTTACAAATACTATGTGGTCAAAATAAGAAGCACCATTGTGGCACAAAGCAACAGGAAAGTATAAAATGATAACGACGAGAACTTTTTATTTTCCTTTGAAAGTGCAATGACCGACAGAACTGTTAAAACGAGCCACAGAAGTATGGCCGGAATGGTTAAAAATTCACGCACAAATCCCAAAACCGGATTGTCAATTTTGTAATAATACGTGGAGATCATTACTCCAAAATAGACCGCAATTGCCAAACTTAAAATCATTACCAATTTATCGTTCTTTCTTCCCTTATTTACGGATTTTCCTGCTGCCATTTATTTTCAATATTAGGGTTAACAATTATTTTAAGAAATAATGAGCGGCTGAATTAAGGTCAACCGCTCACCAAACTTAAAAAAAATATCGTAAATAAAATCAATTACCTGTTCTCGTAGCGTTTATTGACGGTATCCCAATTGACCACGGTCCAAAAACTATCAACATATTCAGCACGCCGGTTTTGATAATTCAGGTAATAAGCGTGTTCCCAAACATCGATGCACAAGAGCGGAGTACCTTTCTTTTCTACCACATCCATCAACGGATTATCCTGGTTCAGCGTGTCAGAAATGAAAAGATTACCATCATTTCCGGCTACCAACCAGGCCCAGCCGCTGCCGAAATGTTTTTTAGCGGCAGTCGAAAATTCTTCCTTGAACTTATCCATCGAACCGAAGCTTTTGTCGATTGCTGCTGCTACAGCACTTGATGGGCTGGTTTTAGCCGGAGATAAATTTTCCCAAAACAGTGAGTGGTTGTAAAAACCTCCACCATGATTCCTGACAGCCATGCTTTGTTTGCTGATCCCTGCAAACAAGGTTTTCATATCCAGTTCTGCAGCCGGTGTATCTTTGATAGCCGCCATAAAGTTGGTGAAATATGCTTTGTGGTGTTTGGTGTAGTGAATTTCCATCGTCTTCGCATCAATAGCCGGTTCCAGGGCGTTGAATGCATATGGTAATTCAGGAAATGCACTGTCGATTGCCTTTGGTGCAGGCAGATTACTGGTAATCCCATTGGCCCATAATGGTGCGGAGGCAATTGAGGTTCCAACCAGCGCGATAAAATTTCTTCGTTTCATATTTTCTGAATTTAAAGTTTATTATTTCCGATGCTATAGATTAATAAACAGTCAGTTTGCTGATTTGTTCAGGTACTGTTCAGAAGCTAAAAACTTTAATTGCCCAGTTCGAACATATTGGCTAAGTCGCTTTTCGAAAGCGTTTTAAAGGCAACCATCGATTCGGTTTTGGTGATTCCTTCCACTTTGGTTACTTTCCCGGTAATCAGTTCGGCCAGATCGTCGTTGTGAGGAAGACGGATTACGGCAACCAGGTCGAACCGGCCGCTTACTGAATAAACATCGGTAATTCCTGGAAGACTAACCAGTTGTTCGGCAACTGAATTGATTTTTGTGCGTTCGGCATTGATGAGGATGATAGCGTTGATCATGATTTTTCCTCCTGATATTTAAATTGATTTACTTTTTATAGAAATTCATTTGCTGCAAGTAGTCCCAGGTCCGGGTGGGCAGAAAATGCCGGATATCTTTGCCAGCTTTAATGGATTCGCGGATGAAGGTGGACGAAATCTCCATTAGCGGGGCATTGGCAATCTGAACGCGAGGATATTTTCCGGCACTCTCAGAATTGAATCCTGGTCGCGGATATACGATCACATCATAGTTGGCCATCAAAACATCAGCGTTTTTCCATTTTTGAATATTCTCCAGGTTGTCGGTTCCCATCAGGATAAAAAACTGGTGGGTTGGATATTTTTCGCTCAGGTAGGCCAGTGTGTCGATGGTGTAGGAGGGTTTGGGCAAATTAAATTCCACCTTCGAGGCACGGAACCGCAAATCGTCACCAATGGCACGGTTGACCAGCTCCAGCCGCTGATAATCGTCGAGCAATGTCTTTTTCTTTTTTAGCGGATTCTGCGGACTCACCACAAACCAAAGCTGATCGATGTCGGTGTATTCGACCATGTAATTCGCGATGGCCATGTGCCCAACATGGATTGGATTGAACGAGCCAAAGTAGAGTCCGGTTTTAATCATGATTCACTATTATAAAACATTCAAAACCTGCTCCTTAATCTTTTCAAGGCTGTCTTTCATCTGGACTACAATGCGTTGAAGGTTGCTTTCGTTGGCTTTGGATCCAAGTGTATTGATTTCGCGTCCGATTTCCTGGGCTATGAAACCGAGTTTGCGTCCGGAAGGTTCTTCCTCTGCCATGGTTTCGGTGAAATAGCTGCAATGATTGGTTAGCCGGACTTTTTCCTCGTTGATGTCGAGTTTTTCCATGTAATAAATCAGCTCCTGCTCGAAACGGTTTTTGTCGATACTGCCATTGAGTTGAAGATCATTCAGGCTGTCCATGATTTTAGCCTTGACATTTTCCATGCGCTGGTTTTCGAATGGTTCAGCCTGCACCAGCAAATCCAGAATATTTTTGATACTACCTTCGATATCAGCCTGAAGAGCCAGTCCTTCCTGATCGCGGAAACGGTTGAGCTCGTCGAGCGTTTTGATCAGGTTTTCGCGAACCACCAGCCACTCCGATTCATCAAGTTCTTCGTATGTCATTTTAACCGTATCAGGCAACCGCATGATGCTGTGCATGATGGTTTCGTTCACTTCCAGCCCAAGTTCCTGGTGAACTTTTTTTAGCTGACGGTAATAATCCTTAATGATTGCAGTATTGATCTTCGATGTACTTTCGGAACCCAAATTGTCGAGATAAAGTGCAAAATCAACTTTGCCGCGGGTAAGCATTTCAGACATCAACCGGCGTATCTCTATATCTTTCTGTCTGTAAAGTGCAGGAATTCTGGTGTTTATATCGAGTTGTTTACTGTTGAGCGATTTAATTTCCAGCGTATATTTTTTATTTCCTAATTCAAATTCGGTTTTCCCGAATCCAGTCATCGATCTGATCATATTTTATATGGTTTTAGCTGCTAAAGATACAGAAAAAGGGAAATGGAAAAAGAAAAAGGGAAAAAGGAAATGCGGAATGGAAGTCGCGACTACTTTTTCCTAATTTATAATTCCTTTTTACTGTTATGAAATGACTCCTGATCCGATCAATTCATCGCCTTCGTACCAGGCCGCAAATTGTCCGGAAGTTATACCGCGCTGTTCTTCGTCAAAAAGGATGTACATGCCATCTTCGCGCTGATAAATGGTGGCTTTTTCCAGTGGCTGACGGTAGCGGATGCGTAAATCGTATCTCCGGTTTTCTCCTGAATTCATGACTATGTCAGGTCGAATCCAGTGAATTTCTTCTTTCGGAATAAACAGCCCCGGACGGTACAATCCAGGATGCTCGGTGCCTTCGCCGACATACAGGATGTTGCGGGTCACATCGGTTCCGATAACGAATAACGGATCCAGATGCCCACCAATGTTCAATCCCTTTCGCTGTCCAACAGTGTAATAATGCGCTCCCCGGTGTTCTCCAATCACTTTGCCATTCCATGGTTTAAAAGGAAATTCCGAACATAGTTTCCGGAAATTCTCCTCGGTTTTTTCTGTGATCTTTTTCTTTTCGATGAAGGCTGCCGGGATTTCAATCACATTGCCGGTTTTGGGTTCGAGCTGCTGCTGAAGAAAGGTGGGCAAATCAACTTTTCCGACAAAGCAAATTCCCTGCGAATCCTTGCGCTCGGCTGATGGAAGTCCGGCCTGACGTGCAATTTCGCGTACTTCAGGCTTTTCCAGATGGCCAATCGGAAACATGGCTTTTGATAACTGATACTGGTTCAACTGACACAAAAAGTAGCTCTGATCTTTGTTGTTGTCTTTTCCGGCGAGAAGCTGGTGGATGATTTGACCCTCATTTTCAAACTCCGATTTCCGGCAATAATGACCGGTTGCCACAAAATCGGCATTGTATTTCAGGCATTCGTCCAGGAAAATATCGAATTTGATTTCGCGGTTGCACAAAACATCCGGGTTGGGCGTCCTGCCTTTGCTGTATTCTGCAAACATATAATCGACCACCCGTTTTTTATAATCCACACTTAGATCGACAATGTGAAATGGAATGTCGAGTTTTTTTGCCACCATTTCTGCAATCATGGCATCGTCTTCCCAGGTGCAGCGAGAAGTAATTGTTCCGGTGCGGTCATGCCAGTTCACCATGAAGAGTGCCACCACATCATGTCCCTGTTGCTTCAGTAAATATGCAGCAACACTCGAATCAACACCTCCCGATAACCCTATAACTATACGACTCATCCTTTTTCTGTTAGAGACGCACGGCCGTGCGTCTTTACTAAATCGACCCATTTCAAATATGATCTGCAAAAGTATCGAAAGAACCGAGGTTTTCCAAAAGAATGAAAAGTTATTCGGGAAGCTACTCGGGCTTGCAGCGTGCCAGCACGAAACTGGTAATCAACTTTGCGTCACTCACCGAAATCTTTGCTTTGACTTGCATCTTCGGCATCGCTTGTAGCCAAATACTTCTGGAATACCTTTCAGGCTGACGCAGAGTGTGGCAACTTCCACACGATTTGACATACATTTCACGGCCAATGAGAAGGCTATCGACAGAGGTTCCGGCATGTCCGGCATCGGCACTGGTAGGCAGGTACAGTGCGGGACTGCACCCGAATAACAAAAATGCCAGGGAAACGACTATTCCGGCATGAAATTTAGAACGCATACGAAAAGATTAAACGGGTTTGAAGTCCGTCGTCGGATACCATGCTGCGGCTAACGGTTTTCAGATCGGTGAGTTGAGGCATCAGTGTAAAATTCACCCAAAAGCCTTGTCCTGAGTAAGAAATGCCGGGACCAGCTTTCAACAGTGATTTCTGAAGTTCACCTTCAGCCAAAACATTTTCGTTCATTACTTCAACTCCGGCAAACCAATTTTCATTGATCCGGCAGGAGAACCCGTAGTTCAATTCCAGATTGATTTCTTTTTCAGTTTCAGTTAAGATGTGGTTTCCTTCCGGTGTAAATTTCTTTCCAAAACCCAGCTCCCCGACAAGGTTCAGGGCATGAATAAACCGACCTGTCTGTTTGTCCAGAATAATTTTTCCTTCCAAATCAGCTGTTTCAGGAGCAAGTTTATATTCAAGGTAAAACGCCGAGCCCAGCCTGTCTGCAACCGGATCGCTCAGTTTTAGCTTCCATTCATTCGAAAAACTGTACGAATTGTCTTTGGTTAAAATGTCCGTTCCGGTACTTTTGGTGATACCTTGGCTATATCCATAGTTCAGGTAGAATGCGGTTTGTAACTTACCGCCAAGGCCGACTTCGAATTCAATGCTGTGGTTCAATCCCCGGTAATAATCCTGACGACCAGTTCCCAAAGTGGTCCATACTTCAAGTTCTTTCTGACCTTTATTCAGTACATTACTTTGGTAGGTGTACGTGAAAACACGGTCTTGTGCTTTTGCACCCAGGGCCACGATCATAGCGGCTATAAATAGAGTTTTTCTCATTTGATGATTTTTTGTTCGTTTAACAGAAGCAAAAGTACCGGAGGTACAATCATCAAACAATCCCTAAAAGTGGGGATTTATATCAGATCTGCAGTATCGATGTCATTCACATCAATGATCTTTTTCAGGATGGCATACATGGTCATTCCGGAAGCCGATTTAATCCCGGTTTTTTCTGAAATGTTCTTACGGTGTGAGATAACGGTATGGGTGCTGACAAACAGCTGGTCGGCAATTTCCTTGTTCGAAAGACCTTTGGTAATGAGTTGAAGGACTTCGGTTTCGCGTCGGGTGAGTTCGGTGTCTGTATCTCTGACCTGATTCACAGTAAATGAATGCAGCACTTCGTTGACTTTGTAGCAAATCAGCGAAGGCGAGTCAAAAAGGTTTACCGATGGATTTGACGATACCGAATCCGGTTCTAAATTCAGGCAAAGAAACTGAGTATTACTGGCAACTGGGAGGACTTGCCGGATTAAAGCGGTGCTTTTTTCGAGTTCTTCCGAATCGGCTATCACCAGGAAATGGCCTGACAAACCAGGGTAATCAATGATCTCGTCACCACGGTGGAGCAAAATAACTTCACTTGCCAGACTTCCTTTCAGAATTTCTGACAGGCCTGTCAGAACCACATCCGACTGGCATATTACCATAATTGATTTATCGGGGCTGCTATTCATGGCTTTGTAAAAGCTTTTCGAGCTGTTTTACCTTTGGAAGCAGAATGTGGTCTTCGATGCGTGAATGATTTTTCAGGTCCTTTTCAAAAAGGAAAAGGTTGGATAAAAAGGCATTGCCCCAGTTTTGATCGTAATTTGGAGGAAGGTATCTGATGATTATATTTTTGAGGTCATCCATTTTATCGTCCATCGCCGAGTGTTCTTTTTCGAATCCTGAGATGGAATAATCCGGATATTTTTGCCTGAAATTTGGACGGGTCAGCGGATTTTCAATGACCGAATTCAGTTCAAGTATGTACGGGAACATCACCCTTTCTTCAAAATTGATATGAATAACGAACTCTTCCTTGAATTTTGCATAAAATTTACGGACCAGATCATTCTCGGCACTTTCCTCCGGATTGCCCGAAAGGAATAGTTCAATCAAACGGTCATTTTCAGGAATCAAAAAACCGATGTAATACTGATGGGTTTTTACCAGGTAATCGATCACCATCGAAACCGGAAAATCGAGCAGCCGTTTTTCAGGAAAATAGGCTTCGTGATGAAAAACGTTGATGGTTTCAACAAAAAAATTGAGGTCAATCATTTTTTCTTCGCAGATGTTTCGGATAGTCCGGTCACCAAAACCCAGTTTAATTCCCAAACGGTTAATTACCGGCAAAAGCGAATGATCTTTATGGATGACCGCAGCAAGCTTGTTGTTCTCGTTAAACAATTCCATATTCTGAATGAAAGGTTTGATGTTTCAGTAAAGACAACCATTGCAATGAAAGGTTCACTGGAAAAAGGAAAACCCCACTTGTGGTGAGGTTTTCGTTAAAATTTTCATTTTCCTAATGACTTTCCCTTGCTTCTGACTTATGGTCTTCTGCTCCAGAAAGATCTTTTTGGCTTCGGTTCGGCTTGGGCAGATGGGTGATTATTTGGCCTGACCTCGCGGTTGCCTGATGTTTCCCTTACGGCCTGACCATTGTGTTCGCGACGGATTGGTTTCCGCACTTCCTTCGCAGGTGCTTTAACCGGAGTAAAATCTGTCATCGCATAGGGATGATCTTTAACCACCGGAATTGATTGTGAAATCAGACGTTGAATATCGCGCAGGAAAGTAATTTCGGTATTATCGCAAAAAGAAAGTGCAATGCCACTTTGACCTGCACGGCCAGTCCGGCCAATGCGATGAACGTAGGTTTCAGGTATATTCGGGATTTCGAAATTTATCACATGCGTTAAATCATCAATATCGATGCCTCTGGCTGCGATATCGGTAGCAACCAAAACACGAATTTTCCCTGCTTTAAAGTCCGAAAGGGCTTTTTGACGGGCATTCTGCGATTTGTTACCGTGAATAGCCTGTGCCAGAAATCCATTTTTCTGAAGTAACATGACCACTTTGTCGGCTCCGTGTTTGGTTCGCGTAAAAATCAAAGCCGAAACAATTTCCGGATTCCGGAGGACATGAACCAAGAGACTTCGTTTGTCGGCATAATCCACCATGTACATCCATTGCTCTACTTTTTCAGCAGTAGTTACTTCCGGAGTAATTTCCACCTTGAGCGGGTTCTTCAGGATGGTTTGCGACAATTTTACGATGTCGGCAGGCATGGTTGCCGAGAAGAAAAGTGACTGGCGTTCACGTGGTAATTCAGCAATGATGCGTTTTACATCGTGAATAAAGCCCATGTCGAGCATCCGGTCGGCTTCGTCGAGCACAAACAATTCGATGTTTCGTAAATCGATATATCCTTGATTCATCAGATCGAGCAAACGGCCTGGAGTGGCAATCAGAATATCAATTCCCTGACGCAGAGCGTCAGTCTGAGGACGTTCGCCCACACCGCCAAAAATAACGGTATGTTTCAGTCCGGCATATCGCCCGTAGGCACTAAAACTTTCGCCAATCTGGATAGCCAGTTCGCGGGTAGGAGTTACAATCAGTGATTTAATTTTGCGTTTTCCTTTGGCGGGAATGTGAGTGTCGTATAGAATCTGGATGATCGGAATGGCAAAAGCTGCCGTTTTTCCGGTTCCTGTCTGTGCACAACCAAGTAAATCTTTTCGCTGAAGTATAATGGGTATTGCTTGTTCCTGAATTGGGGTTGGTTTTTCGTAACCTTCTGTTTTTAAAGCCCTCAGGATGGGCTCAATCAAATCTAAATTCTCAAATAACATTTTTTAATTTTGAAAAGGCCTCGCAAATCAAATGGTCTTCTAATGGCCTTTGTGTTAACGACGCAAACTTAAACATAAATAAGGAAACCAATATGAACTCAGGGTTAAATTTGGTTTTTATCTGAAAAAGAAGCTGTTAGAACCGTTTTATTCAACTTTTGGCTCAACAGGCAAAGCTGCTTGCAATCCTTTGGATGATGTTTAACCGAGTTCAGGCTGAAGGCGCTTCAAAGAAAAAGTGGAAAGGAGTTGGCAAGGATAGCCATTGTTCGATGACAAAAAAGGGGGAGAAAGTAATTTTCTTTTAGCTAATACGAAGGAAGATAGTTGAATGGTCCACAAATAGAAAATGCTCCATAAAGGAGCATTTTCATAAGAGATATTAAAAATTATTTTTTAACCGGAGCTTTTTTTGCTTTTGCTTTTTTAGCTGGAGCAGCTGGAGCAGCAGCAGGGGCAGCAGCAGGAGCAGCTACTTTAGCATCTTTTTTAACTTCAGGGGCAGCAGCTTCTTTCTTTGCAGCAGGAGCAGCTTTCTTTGCAGCAGGAGCTTGTGCACTACCAACAACTGCTAAACTCAATACCAATGCGGAAACTAATACTAATTTTTTCATGATTTTAATTTTTATTAATGTTTATTTATTTGAACAATATGTCCGTTTCTTAATGTTTCAGAATAATCCAGCCTATTTAGATTTCTTTGTGGCTGTAGTAGTTTTGTGTTTTTTACTATGCGCCTTCTTTGATTTTCCCGATTTCATCGTTGAAGAAGAGTTCGTTTTAGAGGCGGTTATGTTTTCCGTCTGACTTTTTGCAACAGATTGAATGGTTGCTGCACTGCCCGAAATTGTAATTGTAAGTGCCAATGCGAGTACTAAAAGAATTGTTTTCATCGTTTTGAAATTTTATGTGTTTAATTACGATTCAAATGTATGGTGAGGAAAACCAAACAGAGGTTACCGGCATGTTAACGCGATGTTAATAAAATGCCGGTCTTGATTTTATTGAATATCTTTACTCGTGTGTTAGGAAAAAGGCGCAAGTCATGAAACAATTTTATTTCCGGTTCAGCAAAAAGTCCGGACGATTGATACTTACTATTTTAGTTGTCGCATCAATGCTTGGTTTGTTGGTGATTCAGGTTGATTGGCTGAAGGAATCGATTAATATGCAGGAAGTAATTTTCAGCAAAGGTGTTAATATGGCCCTTCAACAAACCGCATTGAATATGTCAAAAGATGAGGAATTAACTGCGGCCATGCAAAACAGCATAGAAAAAGACAGTTTGATCAACTCGCAGGAGGTTTTTACTCAGAATATCATTACGCGCCTCGATTCCACAATCCGGAAGGAACTCGATTTTTATCATATTAACCTTGACTTTCATTTTATTCTGATTAACGGAGAAGACACATTATCATTACAACCAGATTCAAAAGTTAAGAACGGTGAGTTATTTCATCAGTCATTTAAATCTCCATATCCGGATTCAAGTATTGACCTTGCCGTTCATTTTCCTGAGAGAAGTACCTTTATCCTGAGACGAATCGGAATCATGTTCGGAATTTCTGTAGTTTTAATCCTGTTCACTATGGTTTCCATTTTCCTGATTTTAGCCTACTCCCGAAGAGAACGGATGTTCGCCCAGCAAGTTAAAGACATGATCGGAAATCTGACCCATGAATTTATTACACCAATTTCTTCCATTTCATTAGCTGGAAACATGATTCATGCACGAAGTGAACGGCTTGGCGATCAGGCAATCGGTCAGTTTGCAACTGCGATTAAGGAGGAAAACAAGAAACTTCAGCGGCAGGTCGATCGGCTCTTGCAGTTAGCTGCGGTCGAAAACAGTGGCTTTGAATACAATAAGGCACAGGTAGATATCCATCAGATTATCGAAGATGCCCTGCACTCCATGTCATTTCTTCTGAATCAAAATGATGTTCAGGTTATCCGGACCTTTCAGGCCGAAAAATCGATGATTTTGGCTGACAGTCTGCATCTGGTTGATGTCTTCGTAAATCTGATATCCAACAGCATTAAATATTCCTCCGAAAAACCTTTCATCGGGATAGAGACACGAAATCTGGAACATACCATTGAAATTATTATTACAGATAAAGGAATTGGTATTCCACATCGGGAGTTTAAACGGATTTTTGAAAAGTATTACCGGATCACAACCGGCGATTTGCACAATACCAAAGGATTCGGAATAGGTTTGTATTACGTTAAAACAGTCATCAGAGCGCACAAAGGTACGATTACGGTGAAAAGCGAACCGGCGAAAGGAAGTACTTTCACCATATCTTTACCTGTCTTAAGATAAAAATTATGAATCGGATCGTAAATATTATGCTGGTTGAAGATGACCTGAACCTTGGTTTTCTTCTGGTCGAATTTCTGGAATTGAAAGGATTCTCCGTGAAATTATATCGCGACGGTCAGACCGCATTTACCGGATTTCAGAACGGACATTTCGACTTTTGCATACTGGATGTGATGTTGCCCAAAATGGATGGATTTACCCTGGCGAAGAAGATTAAAATTCTTAATGCACAAATACCTGTGATTTTTCTGACTGCACGTTCGCTCAAGGAAGACAAGATGAAAGGCTATGAAATTGGAGTGGATGATTACATTACCAAACCCTTTGATGAGGATGAACTGCTGTATAAGATCCATGCCATTCTGAACCGAAGCAAATTGCCAAAGTTTTCCGAAGAAAGCATTTTTCAGATCGGGCTTTTCCGGTTCGATTTTCAGAATCAGCAACTTGAAATGGATGGGCAGAAACGCCGCCTGACCGAACGCGAAAGCTCGCTGCTTAAAATGTTGTGCCTGAACAAGAACAATGTAATACGGCGCGAACAAATACTGACAGCCATTTGGGGCGACAACGATTATTTCGCCGGAAGAAGCCTCGATGTTTTCATCTCCAAGCTCCGGAAATATTTCAGCCCCGATCCGTCAATCAGCATCGAAAATGTTCCGAAAGTGGGATTTATTTTACAGGATAACAGCTGATATTTATGAATCAGCTAAATGAAACTGGCGACATTAGCTTCAACAAAAAACCCGGCGATCACCGGGTTTTCATATCTTAAAATGGTCGATTTAAATTTTTGGCAACACCCAAGGAGCACGGTATTGAGGAACCAGAAATTTATTGGCTTCATCGTCGTTAATGAATTTACTCATTTCAGCATCCCAGTATAAACGGCGACCAGTTCGCATGGCAATATTTCCCAAATGAGCGACACGTGCCGTGTTGGCAGCAATTTCGATACTGGCATTCAGGTTGCGGTTACGGGTTTTCACGCCGTCAATGAAATTTGCCATGTGAAGTTCAAGTCCTTTGCCGTTCCCTTTTTGCAATTCGACACGTTCCATCAGGTCTTTATTTTTCTTCTTTTCCGGAATGACTTCCCAGCCTTCACGGTCGACCACCAGTGTTCCGTTGTTTCCAACATAACCAACACCATGGTTGCGTCCGTAATAACCTCCATCAATTCCTGTTCCGTGGTCCCAAAGCAGAGTGTGTCCATCAAATTCATAAAGCGCCTGCAAGGTGTCTGGAGTTTCAGCAGCATCAAATGGATAAGCCATTTTTCCTCCCATGGCCATCACCGATTTCGGAGCTTTATCTCCCATTCCGAATAAACCGTAGTCAATGATATGAACGCCCCAGTCGGTCATCAAACCTCCTGCATAATCGTAAAACCACCTGAAATTAAAATGGAAACGGTTGGGATTGAATGGGCGTTTCTTAGCTGGTCCGAGCCAGAAATCGTAATCAACTCCTGCCGGAGCTTCGCCATCGGGTTGTACCGGCACAGGTTCCATCCATCCCTGATAGGCCCAGGTTCTCACAGTGCGAACTTTACCAAGTTTTCCGGATTGAACAAAGTCTACAGCCGCTCTCCAATGTGGATCGCTTCGTTGCCACATACCGACCTGAACCACGGTTTTATATTTGTTGGCCGTATGTTCCATGATGTTTATTTCCTCAATGGAATTTCCCAGCGGTTTTTCGCAATAAACATCTTTTCCGGCCTGACAGGCTTCCACCATAGGCAAACAATGCCAATGGTCCGGAGTTCCAATGATTACCACATCCACATCTTTGTTTTCGAGCAGTTTACGGTAATCGCTGTATAATTTGGGTTTAAATCCCTGCATTTTTTCGGTGTCGGCAGCCCGTCGGTTGAGTACATTGCTGTCGACATCGCAAATAGCAACACACTCGGTGTTTTTCTGGTGCAGAAAGGCCGTTAAATCGGCAAATCCCATTCCGTTAGCACCGATCAGGCCGCAACGAAGTTTTTCGTTGGCGCCTGCACAGGCACTCATCGGAATTGGCATTGTTGCAACCAGGCTCAGACCAACTGCAGCTGTTGTTGTACTTTTCAGAAATTGTCTTCTGTTTGAACTCATGGATTATTGGTTATTAATGTTTAAACGCAAAGGCACAAAGACGCTAAGAAATTATTTTTGCGCCTTTGTGCCTTAGCGTTTATTCGATTTTTTTATTTTTGCATGGCATCGTCGAATGCTACATCTGAAGGATCGAAATCGCTGTAACGCACAAAATCGCATGCTTCAACTGCTCCGGCTTCACGGTTCATGCCGCTGTCTTCCCATTCAACCGAAAGCGGTCCCTGGTATTTGATATCGTTCAGAGCTCGAATGATATTTTCGAAGTCGATTTTTCCCCGGCCTAAACTCCGGAAGTTCCAGTAACGTCGGTTATCACCAAAATCAGTATGACCGCCGAAAACTCCAATGTCCGTCGGATGTTCGCTCCAGTAAGCATCTTTCATGTGAACATGGAAAATACGATCGGAAAATTCATAGATGAATTTCACATAGTCAACACCCTGATATCCGAGATGACTTGGATCAAAATTGAATCCAAAGGCAGGGTGATTATTCACTGCTTTCAAAGCACGACGTGCGGTTGCAATATCAAATGCAATTTCGGTTGGATGAACCTCGAGTGCAAATTTGACGCCCATTTTCTGGTATTCGTCCAAAATAGGAATCCAACGCTTTGCAAAATCTGCAAAACCTTTGTCAATCATTTCCTGACTGACTGCCGGAAATGAATACAGCATGTGCCATATAGAACTTCCGGTGAATCCAATTACGGTATCCAAGCCCAGCATTTTAGCTACTTTGCCGGTTTTGATCATTTCAGCGGCTGCACGCTGACGTACTCCTTCCGGATCGCCATCGCCCCAGATGTAGCCAGGCAAAATGCCCTGATGACGTTCATCAATCCGGTCGCAAACACACTGGCCGACCAAATGCGATGAAATCGCAAAAAGTTGAAGATCATATTTGTCCAGCGTTTCTTTGCGTGCATCGCAATACGCCTGATCGGCTTTATCAATTTCCATGTGATCGCCCCAGGTACAAAGTTCAAGGCCGTCGTAGCCAAACTCCAAAGCTTTCTCACACATTGTTTCAAAGGGAAGGTCGGCCCATTGTCCGGTAAATAAAGTTACTGGTCTGCCCATGATATTTTTGTTTTTAGAAGCCTCTCCCCCAACCCCTCTCCAAAAGGAGAGGGGAGTCTGAAAAGGCAGTTTTATAAAACTTTGTTTATTTCAAATGTTCTGTTTTATTAACAGATGAATAAAAATCACCAGATCTGTAGTCTCCCCCTTCGGGGGAGTCAGAGGGGGCCTTTATTCAAATTTTACCCATTTTACATCGTCATTGTAGCCGGCTCCAACTACTGCATCGATGAACTGCATTCCGCGGATACCGTCCTCAACGCCCGGATAATCGAGCCATTCTGGTTTTGGTTCTTCGCCATTCATTTTGGCACGAAGTGTAAACGAGAAATTACGGTAAATATTGGCAAATGCTTCCAGATATCCTTCCGGATGGCCTCCCGGAGTTCGGGTATTGGCGTTGGCAGCGGCTCCCATCGAAGTGCCAACACGTAAAATTTCGGTAGGTCTGCTGGTCCATTTGGCTATCAACGTATTGGGTTCCATTTGTGCCCATTCCAGTCCGCCTTTATCTCCATAAACACGAATTCTGATCGCATTTTCTTCACCGGCTGCAATTTGTGTAGCAACCAAAACTCCTTTGGCACCGTTGTCGAAGCGAAGTAAAACAGCGCCATCATCGTCAAGTAAACGTCCGGGAACAAAAACATTCAATTCAGCACACAGCGAAGTAGTTCTCAAACCGGTAATGTATTCGGCCAGATGATGAGCATGTGTTCCAATATCGCCCATAGCACCTGCTTTTCCTGAACGTTTGGGATCGGTTCTCCAAGATGCCTGAGGATTTCCGGTGTCTTCGAGTTTTGAAGACAACCATCCTTGCGGATATTCAACCAAGATTTTGCGGATTTTCCCCAACTGGCCTTCAGCAACCATCTGTTTGGCCTGTTTTACTGCCGGATATCCCGAATAAGTATGGGTTAATGCAAGTAATAAACCGGTTTCCTTTAATTTAGCCTGAAGTTGCAGTGCTTCGTCGAGTGTGAAGGTGATGGGTTTATCGATCACCACATTGAAGCCATTTTCAAGAGCCATCATGGCAGGGCCAAAATGGGCGAAGTTTGGGGTGACAATGGTAACGAAGTCCATGCGGTCGCCTTCGGGCAACTTGATTTCGTTTTCAAACATTTCCTGATAGGTTTTGTACACCCGGGTTTCAGGAAGGTAATACGATTTTCCGGAGGAAAATGAAATGTCAGGATTGATACTGAAACAGCCGCAAACCAATTCGATTTGTCCGTCCATAAAGGCTGCCAGGCGGTGAATGGCTCCGATGAAGGCATCGCTGCCGCCACCAACCATTCCCATGCGTAATTTACGATTCATCATTTAGATATAATTTAGTTGGTTTATGAATTAGTGTCCATATATTTTGGATGGATAAAATTAGAAAACTTTTTCAGAAAGAAGTCTAAGTTTTGGGGAAAACAGACAACTCAGTAAAAGTCAATTTTTTATTTCGAAAGGTTTTCAGAAATCAGGGTTATTCAAAAAAAATGGACAAGCTAAGAGCAACAGTATGAGAATTATCCGTATTTTTGGGAAAAATAAACAGCAATGAACCACTCGGATAGAATAACAATTGATGCAGATATTTGTCATGGCAAACCGTGCGTCAGAGGAATGAGATGGCCCGTGGAGATTATTATTGATATGCTTGGCTCAGGGATGTCGATGGATGACATTCTCGAAGATCATCCAGAACTTGAAAAGGAAGACATTCTAGCAAGTCTGAATTTTGCAAAATTATATCTCACCGGAAGGTCAATTAACGAGGTTGCCTGATGAAGTTTCTTTGTGATGTCCATATTTCCTTTAAATTAGTCAATTTCCTTTCCAACTCAGGATTTGAGACCATACATGTAAATCAGATACTTGATCGGTGGAATACGAAAGATAAGGATATTTGCGAATATGCAGATGCCGGAGACTGGATTGTTGTCACTAAAGACTATGATTTTCGTAATAGTTTCTTCGTTAATGGAAGTCCGAAAAAACTGTTAAAGATTAATTTGGGAAACATTTCTACGACTGATCTAATCCGTTCAGTTTCTCAGATTTTGCCTGCAATTGAAAAATTAAGTTACAATTCTACTTTCCTGGTTGAGATTGATAAGAATCAGACAACTTATACCATCGAATAGTATAGGCTGTTGTTGCTAAATTCCTAATTCCTTGAAAATTGCATAAACCTTATTCGATTCAAATCCTCTGCCGAGTGCAAAACGCATGAGTTTGTTGCGCTTGTCGTATTTATCTTTGGCTTTAACCGAAATGGCCTTATCTGAAATCAGTTTCAGGAGACCTTCTGAATAATCGTCCTCAACGATCTCTTCAAAAGCCAGTTCAAGAATCTCCTGACTTATTTTTTTTGCCCGAAGCATGAATTCGATTTTCTGCTTTCCCCAATGATTAAACCTGAATTTGTCTTTCACATATGCACGGGCAAATCGTTCGTCGTCGAGGTATTTCTCTTCTTTTAATTGGTTGATAACCGGAAGTGATTCCTCAACCGAAAGTCCATATAGCTTTAGTTTCTCCAGAATTTCAGAAGTGCATTTCTCTGATCTGCTGCATAATACGGCGGCCTTATCGTAGGCAAGGAGTTGTTCACGAGAGAAATCCATGAGTTTAAAATGTCAATTTTTAAGAGCCAAACAAAATAATGTCCTTTACAGAATCCTTGTATCCACACTGCAAACAACCTTTTAAATCTTTTAATAGTACTTGTCTGCCATTCCAACTGGTTTTGGATAAAATTACAATATTTTGCCTCAAACTGCCAAATAGAGAGAAACAATACTGAGGCTAATTATTTTGAATCAGGCAATCTCACAGCATAGGCATGTTTAAATTGGCGGCCGGGTTCAACCCTTTTCCTGGTAACTTCAACCCAAATTCGATAAAAAAAACATAGGGTAAAACACTAATTACAACAACAAAAATTCCTATATATTTGTGTATATCAATGAACCTGCCAATAATAAGAGGAAGAGTTCCATTGATAAGAATGACAGACATAACTGATATTGCATATTTCCGGATTGGAATCAATGCATAAAATTTGGCAGCAGAATCCCTGAATAGGAATATAATCCATACAATCATTACCAATGTCCAGACCGCGCCATTCACCATAATAACTAATTTCGAAACATTCATTTCAGCCTGATTGAAATGTTGAAGTATTGTTCCTGTTATTTCAACGATCAGAAAGACCAGAGTTATTTTACGAAGGCTTTTAAGTTTAAAAAAGTTGAAATATTCAACGATCACAATCATGATATATCCATAAGGAATTATTTGCAGAATGGACAGAATTATTCGTAAAGTATTATTGAGTTGTGCAGATTCTATTAGAAAAAATATAGCAGTAACGATTACAGCTTTCAGGATTAAAAATACTGCACAAAAAATGATTAGATTTCTTTTGGCTCTGCTTATCGAGTATTCCATGGCATTCATGAATTAAGAGAATTTGCCGAATTATTCGCTGTTAAAACAAATCCGACTCAACCACCGGTCTAAAGAAGGCTTCAATTTCCTGAAGTGTTGTTTCGGTTTTCAGGACGTCGCGTACAATTTTACCTTTTTCGAGGATAATCAGCCGGGTGGAGACATCGGCAATGTTTTCGAGCGTGTGGTCCGAAATCAGGAAGGTCGAGCCGTTTTGTGCTGCAAAATCCTTGATCAGCTTGCGGAGTTTGTATTGTGAACTTGGGTCGAGGTTGGCAAAAGGTTCGTCCAGTACAATCACCTCAGGTTTGCCCATCAGAGCGGCCACGATGCCCACTTTTTTCTGGTTTCCTTTCGAAAGGTCGCGAATGAATTTCTTTTTACCTGTAATTTCACCGTTGAAGAAGTCGGCAAAACCTGCGATGAAATCAGCAGTTTCAGTCTTGCTCATCTTCCGGAGACCGGCGATGAATCCGAAATATTCTTCGGCAGTGAGGTAGCCAATCAGAAAGGTTTCGTCGATAAACGCACCGGTAAAGTCTTTCCAGTCTTCCGATTCGCGTACGTTGATGCCTTTGCTGATCACCTGTCCTTTGCTGGCCGTAATCAGGTCGAGCACCAGGTTGAACATGGTCGTTTTTCCGGCGCCATTATTTCCGACCAGTCCGAAAATTTCGCCATTTTCGATATTCAGTTCAGGAATATTCAGTACAATTTCTTTATTGTAGGCTTTGATGAGTTCTTTTATCTGTATCATGATCAGGAGTTTTTGTAATTTTTAATGAGTTCGTGCTTTTTCTTGAGGTATAGTTTGGCGAAATAATCGATGATTACCGAATGGAACAGGATTCCGGTGAGACCCAACAAACCAAGTCCGATATAGCCTCCAACAGTTCCGAAAGCAAGCTGAAACAAATAAAACAAACCGATAGGACCGAGCATGAGTGGAAGTCCGCCCAGCCATTGCGAAGCGCCTAGTCCCTGGTAATTCATTACTGACGACCCGTTTAAATCGAGGCGTTTTTTGCTGTAAAGTCCGATAAAAAAGATGATCGGAATGTTGATTCCCAAGTTGTAAAGCAGCATGGCCAAATGCGTGTAGATGACTTTGGAATGCATCAGCGCATAAGGCAATGTGATGAAATAGCAGGCCACCGAAACCACGGTAACCAGCATATAAAACGATAGTAAAAACTGTTTCATTTTCAGGCGCTGACACATGAGCATCGAAAAATAATTGCTATGCCAGGCCGGAAAAAATTGTCCGTACGAAATCGAAAACATACCCACCAGGATAATTCCGCCCATGATGAAAACAAATTCAGGCAGCTCTTTTCCAGGTTGATCACGATAAATCATAAATCCATATAAAAACATAATCAGGGTCATCATGGCTGTTGAGCGCGGACGTTTATTCCGCCAGATCAGCCGCAGATCGAGTGCGATAAAGCGACCGGTTTCACCCAGATTGTTTAACCATGAATAATCACTGACTTTTTCGGCCTTTTGTTTCTCAGAAACAAGGTTCACAAACATGCGGCTTAGCAGAAACCGGACATTTAGAAAATAGATCAAAACCGGAAGAATGATCAGCATAATGGCAAGCGCCGGATAAATCAGGATCAGGTCAAGCAATTTGCCCAATCCTCCCGATAAATCGACAATTCCGAAATGATTGATTGCAAAAAGTCCTGCAAGACCGGCAAGTATGATGAAGAACCCGTATTCGGCTTCGTTGAACCGCCATTTCAGGTAAATGGCCAGAAAATGGTTGCTGAAAACCAGGAAGAAAACGCCCAGAAACCAGCTTGTAGTTGCCAGTCCTGAATGTACATGTCCAACCAGTGAAAAAGTTACCGGAAGCAGGATAAAGAACGGCAGAAGGTTAAAGAAATTGAGTACTGAGCGCACCATCAGGTAATTCGCAATCTGTGGGCGACGAATATTCTGAAGAAGCAAAGGTTTGAAACTGACCGTTGGCAACTTTTGCAACAATTGACGCATGATCAGGTCGATGGCAAAATAGGCCAGCAAAATGCTGTTCAACTTGCTAATGGCCTCAGCTTCCGAGAATTTTTTAGTCAAAATCTCCGGAATGGCTAAACCCAGAAGCAGAAAGCTTACTGCAAAGTAAACTGCCAGAAAACCTAATCCGATATTGGTTGCAATGCTTTTGCCCCAATAGGCCGATCGGGTGGTTTCGCGCCAGGCAAGAGAAAAGAGGTTTGGATTCATGGAATATTTTTAAGGTATTGGTATGGTATTGTTATGTATTATTACAACTTACGACATAACAAATTGTGGAAATTGTTCGGTGAAATGCTCCCTGATTTTTTGAGGCACAACAAAGAAATAGATATAGAGCAACAGTATAAATCCTACCAGAAAAAATGAAAGGGCAAACTCGATTTCAGGATGGTTGATATTGTCCAAGTCGCTGACAATCTTACCAATAAGCCAGCTTAATTGATACATACCCGATACCATGATTTGTCTGCTTTTCATGTAGTCGAGTATCAAAAATGACTTTTTAGGAGAAGTTTTTACTTCGAAGAACTTCTCGAAAAAGTAAACGTGGTAACCAATCACGGAAATGCAAACAGCAAGTGATATGATGACCGTAACTACCTGAACATTATTCGTCAGTCGGAAAATCATAAACAAAAAGATGGTCAGGGCAAGAGTTAGCAGTGCCTTTGGCCACTTGTAAAAGTCAATCAGGTACTGAAAAAGCAGTAGGCTGTATTTCCGCCGGAGTTCTTTTTCCTTCCGGTCTTTAATTTTGCTGAACCCGAATATTCCAAATTTGCCAAAGGTTTTATTCAGCGCTTCCTGAAAAGGCAATTTGGGATCGCTTTCCCATTGTTCCTCGATCGAAGATGCCATGTGATCAACCAATTCGATCTGCAAATCGTATTGATTCACATAGTGTTCGCAGCAAAATCCAAAAAGTTTTTCGATCTGTTCCGGAGTTAGTTTTCGTTCGGTCATGACTTCAGGATTTTACAAATTGAGGAAAATCACGGATAAAGTCTTCTTTAATTCGTTGAGGAACATGCGAAATAAGTGCAATCATTATGTAGATGAAAAGGGTGATTGAAAAGGAAGTTATCAACTCCAGGATGTAAATGCCTGTTGGCGAGAAGTGAAATTCTCTGAGGACAATACTTGTAATAGTTAATAAATTAAACGGAACAAATCCAACAGCAAACAGCGATCCGCGGACAGTGTTTAAATAATCTATTTGCATGAATGATTTGCCTGTAGTCAGTTCGATTCGGGATTTGTTTTTGTGAAAGAAAAGGAAATAGACCAGAAGCGACGTAGCATATATGCCCAGTAAAATCAGGTTTAGTAAAGTAATGTTGCTCGATAGCCTGATGATTGTGAAAAGTGATAATGAAATGGCAATGGTCATGATAATTTTCGGCAATCGGTAAAACTCTAAAATGTACTGCCATTGCAAACGTGTGTACTTCTTTCGCAATGCCTTTTCCCTGATTTTATGAAATTTGGAAAATCCGTAAATGCCAAATTGGTGGTAAGCTGAAGGAAGCGCTTCGGTCAAAGAAAGATCTGGGTTTTGTTCCCATTTTTGCTCAATTGCACTGGCCATATGGTCAACCAGTTCTATCTGCAGATCGTAATGTTTTACACCTTTCTTTTTACAAAAAGCGAATAGCTGATCAATCTGTTCCGGAGAAAGTTTTCGTTCGGTCATGCCAGTTCAATTTTGGGATTCAGCAAACTTTGCATGTTACGGATATATGATTCCATTTCGGTCATCAGGTTTGCAACTTCCTTTTTGCCGTTTTTGGTGATTGAGTAATACTTCCGCATCCGGTTGCCGGTCATTTCAATTTCAACGGTCAGCAAGCCTTGGGCTTCGAGCTTGTGCAGCATGGGGTAAAGCGCACCTTCAGTAATCACATATTCGCCTGAAGAAATGGCTTTTACTTCCTGTGTGATCTGGTAGCCATACATGCGCCCTTTTTCGCCCAAAAGCTTCAGGATGATGGTCGAAAGACTTCCTTTGTACAATTGATTGGTTGCCATCTGAATTAATTTTTAACAAATATACATAAATTACTTATGCATTAGAGTGTGTTGCAATGGAGTTTTGGGTAATCTGCCGAAGAACAGGTTTTGGTCGTCCTAAAATGGTGTTTTCGGCGGAAAGTTGTAAATTAGTGTAGTTTCATAAATCGTCATTAAAGTCATTGAGGACTTTAATGACCTTAAAGACTTTAATGACGGAAATAGTACTAACAGCATTAAACTAAAACATGAACAACAACCAGCAAAACCAGGAGCCTTTGCTGCCGCGGACCGGCAATTACCGGAAGTTGCTAACTTACCAGAAGGCTGAGGCGATTTACGATATTACTTACTATTTCTGCAAGAATTACCTGCAGCGCTTTGACCGAACCGTCGACCAAATGGTGCAGGCTGCACGCTCGGGTAAGCAAAACATTGTTGAAGGTAGCGCGGCTTCGGCGACCTCGAAAGAGACCGAGATCAAACTGGTGAATGTTGCTAAAGCAAGCTTGCAGGAACTGCTGATCGATTATGAAGATTACCTGCGCACAAGAAATCACCGCCAGTGGGAGACTAATTCTGTGGAACTTTTAAAGATGCGTGAACTGGGGCGAAAGCACAACGATTCAGCTTTCTATATGCCGCTGGTAAGGGTTCGACCTCCTGAAACCATTGCCAATATGGCGATCTGTATGATCAAACAGACAGACTATATGCTGTTTAAGCAGTTGCAATCGCTCAGTGAAGATTTCCTGAAAAATGGCGGTCTGCGCGAACGAATGACCCGGATGCGCCTTGAAAAACGAAGGTAATTAATCCAAGCGATCAGTCAGCGTGCATGTTTTCTTATACCCTTTGACATTTCCATCGCGATCAAAAACTTCAACCAAAATGATATAAACGCCCAAGGTTAATCGCTGACCACTTTCATTTTCGCCAGTCCACAACCAGCTTCCTTCCTGATCAAGCGATTGATTTTTTACCAGATATTTTACTTGTCGCCCGGCTGAATCAAAAATCCGGACATTAGCCATGAATCCTGGTTTGCTCAACTTGAATTTAATCGTCAACTCATCGTTGTAACCGTCGCCGTTAGGGGAGAATGTTTGTGGTTCGGGAGTAATTTCATCCTGAATTTCAGTTTTGCTTTCGGTTTGTGAATTCGGCAATCCGGGACTTGCAAATCCAACCGAAGCTGCTGCTGAAGCCCAATTACTGCGATCTGAACTTGGTTTTTCGAGCGAAATCCGTTCGAGCGAAACGCCGTTTTCGTCGGCCAGAAAAGGCGAGTGCATTTTGGCCGAATAGTGGAATTCATCCAGAACCTCCATCGAATCGTTCAACAGAACCACCGTTCCGGCATCGTCCGGATAACTTGGAAAAGATTTCATTTGGCAAAAAGCTTCCGGATTGCAAGATATATATTGCGATTGGACAATGGCCGGATCTTTCGTGCAAACCAGAAACCCACCAGATTTCAGATATCTTTTATTGCTGCTTACCGGATAAATTTGCTTCAGAGCCATTGTGTCATTCCGGGCAGCCAATAACAGTCGATGAACCGGAATTGTGCTTTCGGAAACGTTGACCAGTTCCACAAAATCGACTCCTCCTGAAAACGGATTGAACAAGATTTCATTAATCAGAATTGATCCAACTTCCGGAGAAAAAGAATAGGAAAACGTTCTGGTTTCGGGAGTCATGGTTTTTCCGGAACGTGAAGAGATTCCGGAAACGATCAGATTCAATTCCATTCCTTCGACTTTTCCGAAATTGATGTCAATGGAACGATCAGCGTTTTGGGTAACCTGAATGACCGGAATATTCAATCCGTTTTCATCGGTGAGTTTGAAATTTCCGGAGTGAATGGAAGCCGGATCAACAGGTTCATTGAATGTGATTCTGACCAAATGAGAATTGATCAGCGCCAAATTCTGAATAAATAGTTCCGGTGGTAAATGGTAAACGGAAATATCGTCGATCCACAATTGACCAGCCCGGGTTGCAGTGTATTTAAAGTAAAGTCCGATATTTTTGAAGTTAAAAATTGTCCGATCAGTGCCAGTGAATGTTTTCGGATTTGAATCTCCTGATTTCATGTAGTTCAAAGTCCAATTGCCACGGGTAGTTCGCTTCACATGGATCGAGACTGACATGGATGCATTCCAATCGAAGTCGGACTGAATAATCAGGCTATCAGTTTTTCCTTTCCTGATTCGCCAAAGGCTAAGCAAATCTGAACTTCCGGAAATATTTACACCCACCGCAAATCCATTAAACAGGTCGGATTGAATGGTATCGGCACTCAGGTAAAACCAAAATTTGTTGGAGGAGGAAGGATCCCACTTCCCATCTTTGAGCCTGAACGACCATTCTATATCTGACGAATTCCAGTCTGCAACTGCCTTGTGAAATACGGAAGACGCGCCACTAATACCTTTTGACAAATGCTTCAGGGAAAAATTGCCTGAAATCGGTACTGTTGCAGAAACCTCCCAGTCGGCAGTTTGTTTCCATCCGGACAGATTGCCCGATTCGAAATCATCCCTGAACAGGATGGTATCGGTTCCGGAGATAATCTCATCTTTTGCCTGATAATCCTGATGAGTCAAATTTCCGCTGAAAGCACTTTTGCTTACAATTGTTAAAATATGGACAAGGATAAATGGAAATATAAAAATTAATCGGACCATTTTCAGAGAAATTAAAAGTAAACCCTTATTTTTGGATTTTTATTTGTGTCTTTGAAAAGTTAATTTGATTCAATTTAACAAATATTCTGCATCCGGCCAAATAAAAATGTAAGTGGTAGATATCTAAACATATAAATACAATTGAAATGAAAGTTGCAGTAGTAGGTGCAAGTGGCGCCGTAGGTCAGGAATTTCTGAAAGTTTTGGAAGAAAGGAATTTTCCGCTCAGTGAACTGGTTTTGTTTGGTTCCGGACGTTCGGCCGGAAACGAGTACGAATTCAAAGGAAAAACTCTGGTAGTTAAGGAATTGAAGCATAACGACGATTTTAAGGATATCGATATTGCTTTGACTTCGGCCGGTGCTTCCATTTCGAAAGAATTTGCCGACACCATTACCAAATACGGCGCAATCATGATCGATAATTCAAGTGCGTTCCGTTACGACAGTGATGTTCCACTCGTGGTTCCTGAAGTGAATCCTGAAGACTCGCGCAACCGTCCGCGCAATATTATTGCCAATCCGAATTGCTCAACCATCCAGATGGTGGTGGCGCTGAAACCGATCAACGATTTATCGAAAATCGTCCGGGTACATGTGGCTACTTATCAGGCTGCCAGCGGTGCCGGAGCACAGGGAATTGCCGAACTCGAAAATCAGATTCAGCAGGTTGCCAAAGGCGAAGAACCAACAATCAAGAAATTTCCGTATCAGTTGGCTATGAATATCATTCCGCAGATTGACGTTTTCCTCGAAAATGATTACACCAAAGAGGAAATGAAAATGAACTGGGAAACCAAGAAAATCATGCATACCAATGCTGAAGTGAGTGCAACCTGTATTCGTATTCCGGTGGCACGCGCACATTCCGAAGCAGTTTGGGTTGAAACAGAAGAAGCACTGGATATTCAGGAAGTAAAAGCAGCAATGGAAGCACTGGAAGGGTTGACTGTTCTGGATAATCCGGCAGAGAAAATCTATCCGATGCCTTTGTTTGTTTCAGGAAAAGATGATGTTTATGTGGGGCGAATCCGTAAAGATGTTTCAAATCCGAAAAGTCTGACATTTTGGTGCGTTGGCGACCAGATTAAGAAGGGCGCGGCGCTGAATGCAGTTCAGATTGCAGAATGGCTGATTAAAAACGGAGAGATCAAATAAATTTCAATATAACCTTTAAAACGAAAGAGGCTCCGTTTTCGAAGCCTCTTTCGTTTTGTATTTTTCCTGAGTTTATTCCACTACGATAAGCAGGTATTTCGAGGCTTTCCAGAATTCTTCCGGTTTGTCGATCACGAGGCTTTCAACGGTTTTTACTCCGGTAAGGTGATATGAATCAGCCGAATGAGTCGTGATGATTTTAGCTTTTTTGGTATTCAGCGGCAACAGGTTAAACTCACGGATATCAATCTTCATGAAATAGTCGTGATTGAAATCTTTTTTCATTTTAATGGTTTTGCCCATTCCTAAAACTCCGCCTTCTTTTTCGATCACATTCTTGGCTTCAAGTTCCTTTTTTGTGCCAAAAGCATAATAAGCAGTGTTCATTGCGACAGTTTGTGCTTCAATCGCCTGATTTTTTTCCTTGATGGTTTTTTCGCTTTCAGCAGTAATCGTCTCGATTTTCTGGTTCAGGCCGGCCACATTCACATGCAGATTTTCCAATTCCTGTTTCAGACTGGCAATTTCGCCATCTTTTTCGCCTACCTGCTTGTTCAGGTTTTCGATCATTTTCTCCAGTTCAGCAATTTTCAGATTCGAGTTCCGGAGTTTTCCCTGAAGTGATTTCACCAACTCTTTATTCTTCTGCAACAGGTTGTTAATTTGAGCAATGTCTTCAATAATCCGGTTCTTGGCTTCCGCTTTCAGTTCAGTTCCTGGCGCAGTTTGTACCGAAACGATTTTTTCGATGGTTTTAATCGAATCCAGATTGGCCTGAATGTCGTTCATAGCACCAATAAATCCTAAAATGGAATTATCTTTTTGCACGCCCAGTTGAGAGACGCTATCCTGCTTGGCCTGCATACGGGCAATTTCTTTTTTGTGCTGTCCGCATGAAACCAACACCATGACTGATAAAACAAACAATAAATTTTTCATTGGATTGAATTTTATAATGATTAAATTTTTTCTTAAACGGCTATTTCAGAACGCAAAGATAAACTGCTTTTCGAAATAATGCCCTTAGTTCGATTGTATTTGAAATGTGTTAACTAATTGTCCTTTATCGCGATATTCGTTTTTTCCTGAAAAACCTGCTTCAAATCAATGGTATCAAACATTTCAAGAATCCGTCTTTCTGTTTCCTCAAATCCGATCCTGAAAATTTCATCTGCCTTGTTAAAATCAAAGGTGTTGAACTTTCTGGTTTCCGGAGGCTCAATCACAAAATCACATTTGGCCAGGCTTTCATGAACATTCTGATTCATAGCAAGCCGAACCGTTCGTTCAGCAACAGCTTTTATTCCGGAAATATTTTCGACCGGACCGTTATGGTTCACATGAACACCAATCAGGATGCGGCATTGATCGCGGATACAGTCGACGGGAAGGTTATTGAGCAGGCCTCCGTCAACATAGGTGGACCCATTGATGATCTGTGGTTCAAAGATGATCGGAATGGATGCTGATGCCAATACCCATTGGAATAGCTTGCCTTCATTTTTTATTTCCGTATGACCACTGTTCAGGTTTACAACCGAGCAGTAAAATGGCTTTTTAAGGCACGAAAAATCATCCTTTTTGATGTTGGTTTCGAGTAGCGACAGAATCTTTGTGATATCGATTAATCCGTTCGAAGGCAATTGCCATTTGAACATCTTCACAAGTTTGCTCGATTTCACCAGTTCCAGAATCTGCAAGGGTTCCATTCCGGCAGCATAGAAGACACCTACCAACGCACCGGCACTTGCTCCGGAAATGATTTCGGGACGGATGCCGTACTTGTGAAGTGCCTCGATTACACCGATATGTACGATTCCCCTTGCTCCGCCACCACTCAGCGCCAAGCCGATTTTATAGGATTTTGGATTCAGTAACATATATTTTTCGCTTTAATGAATTAGGTTCAAAGTACCTCAGATGCAAAAGAAAAATCTTGCTTTTCGTTCACTTCCTTTATATAAAGATAAGAATAAATCGAACGAAAATGTTGCATAACCATTGGAAAATTAGCCTGATTCATTCACTATGAAGATGAAATCCTGATTTCTTCAATTTTACCGGCAACTTCCAATCCGGCATTTCGGCCCACATCCGTAAATATGGACTTTCCGGATTTCCGGTCCGTCAGATTTACTTCAACCCGGGCATTCATGCTTTCTTCGATCCGGCCATCCATCAATCCCAGAATTGGCGATGCCAAAGCAGTGGATGCCTCCCGCTGGACGAGAATCTCAATTATGTAATTCTTGTTTTGCATCACCAGCTCAACCTTTTCGGCATCGATCACCGATTTTCGCAAAACACTCCCATTGTAGGTCGTGAATTGGATGAGTTGGTCGCCCAGCCAGATGCCGGTAATAAATCCCACAAACGAATAACCCAGATAGGGAATTTTGGCTACCGATGTTTTAAGCGATATTCCGCTTTGGCTGAAATGATTGGATTGCAGCCAGATGTATGCACTCGGGAATGACCGTCCCCAGTCTTTCTCAATATATCCGCGACCATGATCAAAGTTCAGAATTTGGCCGTCAACTTCGAAATTTCCTTTGATCGAATGATCCATACTAACAATTCCATGATAGCATTCCATCCAGGGTAGAAAGGTATAAGGTCCCATAATCCCGGGCGAATACCAATGTTTCGGCCATCGGACATTCTCCGAAAATTCAAGTTCTCCTTTGATTTCCGGAAGGTCAATTTTCAGGATTTGTTCCGAAAAATGATTGCTGCCAATTTTCAGATCAAACCGATCAGTTTCCGGTATGAAAGAATTTGAGTCGAATGTGTGATATCGAGCGGTAAGCTTTTTCCCGTCGAGAACCTGTACAAATGCATGCCCGTTACCCTTATCGTCTATGGCAATTCCGGGAATAATTGCAAATGCTTTGGTTTCATCATGGTTCACCACTTTGAAATACCAGCCTTCAAAATAGCTTTGTTTTTGGGCCCAACCCTGAAATTGTTCAGGATGAAAGACCGATCGGAATTTTTGACGTATCATGGTAGCTTACTGTGTAACATTTTAGTTTTCCAATTTAGGGTTTTCTTTCGGAATTAAACTTGAAAGTTTGTAATATTGTACGCTCTAAAATTGCCGGAATAAATACTATAAACCAGTATTTTCGAGTGAGTTTTATACAATATATTTCCAAATTGGCAGTTTAGCTTAGAGCAACAAATTTCAGATATTGGGCAAACACAATTCATATCGTATTTTATTTATTTCAGTATTGTTTTTTCTATCGGGTTGTTCGACTGAAAAGAATACTACTTTTTCCCGTGCCTACAATAATGTTACTGCACATTATAATGTGTATTTTAATGGCAAGGAAAGCCTCCGGAAAGGAAAGGAAAAGATAGACAAATCGGTAGATGATGATTATTCGAAAGTTTTGCCGCTTTTTAAATCAAGTATACAATCCACAGCAACAGCCGCCAATTCCGATATGGATATTAGTATACTTAAAGGCTCAAAGCTTATCCAGTCACATTCGATTACCAAAAAGCCAAAACGCAAAAAGAACCGAACCAAATCGTACATCAAGTTTGCCAGTCGCGAAGAGTTTAATAATTGGGTTGACGATGCCTATCTCCTGATGGGTAAAGCCTATTATTACAAACATAGCTATGCCTCGGCTGTCGAGAATTTCTCCTATGTAATCCGGAAGTTCGGTACTGATCCGTCGCGCTATACTGCATACGTCTGGTTAATACGTTGCTATACTGAGACTGAAAGGTATGTTGAGGCTTTTGAAATTATCCAGCAGATGCAGACCGATGAAAATTTTCCGCATAGTCTTGAAGGTGAATTTGCTGCAGCAACTGCAGACTACTATGCTCGGCAATTGTACTACAAAGAAGGAATTCCTTTTCTGTCAATTGCGGTAAAACAAACTGGTAAAAAGGAAGATAAGCTGCGTTATAAATACGTTTTGGCACAATGGTACCAGCAAACTGATAATCCTGAAAAAGCTTCCCAGACTTTCAGGGAAATTGTCCGGATGGATCCGCCGTATAAAATGGCTTTTAATGCGCGTATCAGTGCTGCCGGAACTTTTACCGGGACCGGCGATGCGGAAAAGCTGAAAAAGGAATTGCATAAAATGCTTCGCGATAAAAAGAATCTGGAATTCAGGGATCAGATTTATTTTGCTATGGGTAAGATCTCACTGAAAGAAGGCAGTAAAAAACAGGCGCTGGAAGAATTTTCCAAATCGGCTTTTTTGAGCTCAACTAACCTTTATCAGCGGGCACTTTCGTGTCTGACACTTGCTCAGATTTATTTTGAGGAACCTGAATACAAAAAAGCTCAGAGTTACTACGACAGCGCCATGGTGGTTATCGACAATAAATACCCGAATTACCAGCAAATTTACGATCGCCATAAAAGTCTGACCCGGTTAACCGACAACATTTACGCGGTAGAACGGGAAGACAGCCTCCAACGGATTGCCCATTTGGATGAAAAATCAAGAAATGCTTTGATTGACAAATGGATCGCCGATGTTTTGGCTAAAGAAGCAAAAGCCAAGTTAGCCGAATCGGAACAGATGCTGAATCAAAATTATTTCAGGCAGAATCAAAGTCGTTTTGGGTTGAGTCAGAAACAAGACGGAGCCGGATGGTATTTTTATAATCCAACCACGGTTGCCTACGGAAAAGTGGAATTTGAACGGCTTTGGGGTAAGCGAAAATTAGAAGATAACTGGCGAAGGGCGAATAAAAGCGCCAACGTTGAAGGCGATACAGAGCTTGCTGAAGATTCTCTTTTGAACGCCAAGGGAAAAGTTGTCAAGGTGAAAGATCCCAAAAACCGCGAATTCTATACGCAGGATTTGCCGGTAAACGATTCGTTAATGGCTGTTTCCCATGGAAAAATCCGGAATGCCTTGTTTAATGCGGGCCGTATCTTTAAAACTGATTTTAGCGATTTCCCGCGTGCAATCGGATCGTTCGAGGATCTGAATAAGCGTTATCCGGAAAATCTTTTCGCATTGTCTTCGTGGTTCGAATTGTATGATTTGTACACTAAACAAAAAAATCAGGAAAAGGCCGATTTCTATAAAAACCTGATTATTGGCAAATATCCCGATTCGAAGTATGCCAAATATTTACAGAACCCTAATTATTTCATTGAACTTGAAGCTCGGGCCGATAGTGTGAACCGTCTGTATCAGAAAGTATTCATGGAATTTAAGAATGGCAATTATGCTCAGTCCGGAAAAGTTGCTGATCAGATTATGCAAATGAAACCTGACAGTTTATTGATTCCAAAAATTAAATTCTTTCGGATCATTTCCGATGGAACTTCATCAACACGCGAAAATTTCAGTAAACTGCTTACCGATTATATTTCAACTTATCCAAAAGCAGAGCCTGTAACTTTTGCCGGTGAGATACTGAAGCTAATTCAGGATAGCACTCTGATTGATTATCAGAAAATGGTTGCTTCAGGATACCTGAACGACCAGATTCAGAATAGCGAGTTACAACCAGGGAACAATAAAGGTGCCGATGAATTTGGAGGGAAATTTTCATACGATGAAGATTTACAGCACTATTTTGTGATTGCTTATCCGAAAGCAGCAAATATTGATCTTAACCAGCTGAAATTTGATCTGGCCAATTACAACATTGACCATTATACGAAAGTCGATTTTGATATTGAGACACAGACGCTGAACGCCAATACTTCCTTGTTACTGGTGCGTTCGCTCAATGACAAAGAGCAGGGGCTGATTTATTTCCGGTCGATTATCAAAAGAAGGAATGTTTTTGAATCGCTTAAAAAGATCAAATACGTCAATTTTATTGCCTCTTCAACTAATTTCAGGGAAATAACAACCGACAAGGATTATGCAGAATACCTGAAATTCTTTGTCAAGAATTACAGTCATTTTATTACCGGCGATTTCTCCGACGAATTACTTCCCGAGCCTGAAGAACTGTTGGCAAAGGCTCAGCATGATGAGGATCTGCCGAAGGAAAAGGGTTCATTTGTATCGATCAATCCGGTTAGTTCGGGTTCCGATTTATATTCAAACGAAGAAAGTGGTAAGCAGAATTTTGTAATAGCGGTTAACCTACCGGGAGCAAACCTGAAATCGGTTACCTCAGCTTTCTCTGCGCATAACCGCGATCAGTTCCGTTCTTCAAATCTCACAATCAGCCAAAGTCAGGTTGCCGATTATCAGCTGATGGTTGTCGGTTCGTTTAAAACCAAAACTGAGGCCATCGCGTACTTTACCAAATCGGTTACCAACCGGAAATTGTTCCGTAGCCTCGATACTTTGAGCTACCGTAATTTTATAATTGCTGATGCCAACCTGAAAAAACTTACTGAGACCAAACGGATTTCTGATTACCTGAACTTCTTCAACACCAAATACATTGATGCTGTTGCAAATACCCATAATGCTGCAGATGCCGCTTATAAAGGTCCGTACAGTCCGTCTGTTGATGCTGCTCAATCCTACTTCCTGATCATTCCAAAGGAAGAAGTCAATGCAGATCAGCTTGTTGAGGCGATCCGGAAATTCAATGAGCTGAATTATCCGAAACCAGCGCTAAGTGTGACTTCGGCTATGCTCGATGATTTCAGGATACTCGTTAAAGTGGAAGGACTTCCTGACTTGAAATCCGGTTTGGCCTATTTGCGTGCCATCGTCAAAGACCAGCAGGTATATGGTCCTATTCAAAATGCAAACTACCGGAACTTCATCATTACTCCTGAAAATGAAACAGTTTTCAAAAAGGACAAGAACATCCTTACGTATATGGAATTCTACAAACAGTTTTATCTCAAACAATAGATTGTTCGAAGGTTAAAGTATGTTAAGTCAATACTATTTTCAATTTTCAATTGTTTATTGCAGTAATACATTTTAATCAAAGTGTAGCTTGACGATTTTATTTACTTATTTATTTTTTATGAAGAGATTAAAATTACTTCCAGTGATGTTTGTTAGCTTGTTCTTAATTACCTCATGTCAAAAAAACATCACGGTTCCGGATACTTCAGCCTATGTTCCTACAGCTTCGGATGTCACGAAAACGGCCACACTGGCTCAATTGTCGCAGGGACGTTCCCTGTATGTGAATAATTGCGGAAGATGTCACGGATTACCATCACCCGATAGCTATTCGGCTTCTAACTGGAATATCATCCTGGGAAACATGATTCCAAGGACTCAAATGTCAGCTTCTGATGCAGCATTGGTTTCAAAGTATGTCAGGAGAGGCAACTAAAAGTTATTAAAAGTAAATTACCGGATGAAGAAAACTAAAATACTCTGGACCGACGACGAAATCGATCTTTTACGTGCTCACATCATTTTCCTTCAGGAAAAGGGATTTGAAGTTGTTACGGCCAATAATGGTTCCGATGCCATTGAGCTGGTTCGGAAAGATTTTTTCGATATCATTTTCCTGGATGAAAACATGCCCGGATTAAGCGGTTTGCAAACCCTGAATGAGATAAAATCGATCGATCCGAATGTTCCTGTGGTAATGATTACCAAAAGCGAGGAGGAGGATATTATGGACGAGGCAATTGGCTCGAAAATGGCTGATTACCTGATAAAACCCGTCAATCCGAATCAAATTCTTCTGACTATAAAAAAGAATGTCGACCAGCGTCGGCTGGTTACTCAACGTACCACGTCGGCTTACCAAAGTGAGTTCGGGAAAATCGGACTGCAAATCAGTGACCGCCTTTCATTTGCCGAATGGGTCGAAGTTTACCGGAAACTGGTATTCTGGGAACTTGAGCTCAGCACCTCCGGAGATTCGGCCATGGATGAGGTCCTGAAAATGCAAAAATCAGAAGCCAATCATTCTTTTGCACGATACATCCGTGGTAACTATCAGTCCTGGTTTGGGGCTAATTCAGTTGATCGTCCTCTGCTTTCTCCGGATATCTTCAGAAACAAAATATTTCCTCAGGTCGAAGATGGCAATAAAGTTTTCGTTCTGGTCATCGACAATTTGAGGTATGACCAGTACCGTGTTTTGGCCACAGTTTTGAGTAATTATTACCATATCGAAGATGAAGATCTGTATTGCAGCATTCTTCCAACTGCGACCATGTATGCCCGAAATGCCATGTTTGCCGGTTTGATGCCTACTGAAATTGAACGTTTATATCCTGAATTCTGGGACGATGACGACAACGAAGGTCATAAGAATCGCTTTGAAAAAGAGCTGTTAATGAAGCAACTTTCGAGGTTGGGAAAGAATTACAAACTGTTTTTCGAGAAAATTACCAATGTAAAAGGCGACAAAAAAATGAGCGACTACCTCGGGAGTATTCTCCAGAGCGACCTGTCTGTGATGGTTTTCAATTTTGTGGATATGATTTCACACGCACGCACCGAAATGGATATGATCAAGGAACTGGCCAGCGACGAAGCGGCTTACCGATCGCTTACGCTGAGTTGGTTTAATCACTCATCGCTTCTCGATTTGCTGAAACTACTCGCTGAAAATAAAGTGAAGGTCGTGTTGACAACCGATCATGGCAGCATTCGGGTTGATAATCCGCTGAAGGTGATTGGTGACCGTGAAACCAACACCAATCTTCGTTACAAACTGGGGCGAAACCTCAATTACAAATCGAAAACTATTTACGATATAAAGAATCCGGCATCAATTAATCTTCCCTCAAGGAATGTGAGTACTTCGTATATTTTTGCGACCAATACCGATTTCTTTGCATATCCAAACAATTACAACTATTACGCACAATATTACCGGAACACGTTTCAGCACGGAGGCGTTTCCCTGGAAGAAATGATCATTCCGGTAGTGACCTTGACACCAAAAGGTTAATTACTGATCATTAAGTTTATCATCCCTGATTTTCTGATATTGCTTGTTCGCAAATACAAATTCCTGAAGTTTTTGATTGTCGGAATAGAGAATCTCGTTTCGGTTACCTTCCCAGCACTTTTCTCCTTCAGAAATAAACAGAATATTGTCCCCGATTTCCATCACCGAGTTCATGTCGTGGGTATTGATGATGGTGGTAATTTGCAGGTCGACAGTAATTGAATGAATAAGCGCGTCAATAACCAGCGAAGTTTCCGGGTCAAGCCCTGAGTTGGGTTCGTCACAAAACAAATATTTGGGGTTCATCACAATGGCCCGGGCAATTGCTACCCTTTTTTTCATTCCTCCTGAAATTTCAGATGGGCTTAATTTATTTGCATCGGTTATGTTTACACGTTCGAGGCAATAGTCCACCTGTTTCTGTTTCTCCATGGGTGAGAGGTTAGAAAACATATCGAGAGGGAAACGGACATTTTCTTCTACAGTTAAGGAATCAAACAAAGCACCTCCCTGAAAAACCATTCCCATTTCCTGCCTGAGTTCCTTCCGGTACTTAGTATTCATCGAGGTAAAATCACGGTTATCGTAAAGAATTTGTCCACCTTCCACTTCAAACAATCCAACAATCGACTTTAACAAAACGGTTTTTCCCGATCCGCTTCGTCCGATGATCAGGTTTGTTTCGCCCTGATTGAAAACCTTGGAGATATTCCGGAGAACATCTTTATTTTCGAACGATTTAAATACGTTTTTAATTTCGATCATCTAAAGAAGTAATTGAGTTAAAATCAAATCCCACACCAGAATCATGATGTTGGTATTTACTACAGCCCGGGTACTTGCCGCACCAACGTCGAATGCTCCGCCTTCGACGGTGTATCCAAAAAATGAGGCAATGGATGCGATTAGGAATCCAAAGACCAGGCATTTCATAAGCGAGAAGGTGACATAATACGGAGTAAATGCATACTGAATACCACTAACGTAATCACTTAAAGTAACGGCTCCAACTGCAGGGCCTACGATCATTCCGCCAATTATTCCAAAAAATACGCTTAAAATATAAAGCAATGGAAACATGAGTACCACTGCGATTATTTTGGGCAGAATGAGGTAGCTGGCCGAATTAACACCCATGATTTCAAGCGAATCGATTTGTTCGGTCACCTTCATACTCCCGATTTCAGAAGTGATGTTGGATCCAATCTTTCCGGCCATGATCAATCCCATAATGGTCGATGAAAACTCAAGAATCAGGGAATCGCGGTTACCCAAACCAATCAGTGTTCTTGGCAAAAGAGGATTCGTCATGTTGTAGGCAACCTGCAAGGTCATAATTCCACCCATAAACAGGGAAATAACAGCCACAATTCCGACCGACTTTAAACCGAGGTTTTCAATCTCGTTAAATATCTGCCGCAGATATACGCTGTGCCGCTCAGGCCTGCTGAAAACTCTGAGCATTAAAGCAAAATATCTTCCTGTTACATTAAAAATGTTCATCTGCATACGGATTTTATACCTCCCTGTAAATATATTATTTGATTAATTATTTGAATAAGTGACTGTAATTCAATGCGATAATCGGCTAATTGTGAATCATTTTACACCTGCTTAGATTTTATAAAGGTACAAATATTCCAAAAACAGGCATTTTTTCAGCGGTTTTAATTTTAAACTCATTATCTTGATAAAGGATTTCAGGACCTTTTTGCACTCCTAAAACAGCTGGACCGAGCTCCTGAGTGAATCTATAAATCGCTCACAATAAAATAGTTGAACTATGAACAACACCTATTGTGTTATAATGGCTGGCGGAATTGGTAGCCGGTTTTGGCCTCTGAGTAAGAGTACCATGCCGAAACAGTTTCTGGATATCCTGGGAACAGGTCGCACTTTTATTCAGCAAACCTACGACCGGTTTAAAACAATTTGTCCTGACGAAAATTTTTATGTCGTAACCAGTGTCGATTATAAGAAGTTTGTGCTGGAACAATTGCCTGAACTGAAGGAAAGTCAGGTATTGCTTGAACCATTACGCCGAAGTACAGCCCCTTGTGTAGCATATGCCTGTTATAAGATTCAGTTGGTCAATCCCGATGCAAATATCATTGTAGCTCCATCCGATCATCATATTCAGCAGCTGGATGTATTTTTAGAGCAAATCAAGAAAGGTCTGGACTTTGTGAGTAAAAACGACGCTTTACTTACCCTCGGAATTCAGCCTAACCGGCCCGAAACAACGTATGGATACATCCAGATCGAAAGTTCCAAATCCATCGCATCGATCGACAACCTTCACAAGGTAAAGACATTCACCGAAAAGCCCAATTCAGAGCTGGCCAAACTCTTTGTCGAAAGTGGCGAGTTCTTCTGGAATTCCGGAATCTTTATCTGGTCGCTTAAATCCATCATGAAAGCTTTTAAAACTCACCTGAGTTCAGTTTCCGATTTATTTCAGAAAGGTCAAAAACTGTATGGTACAGCCGATGAAATTCCGTTTCTGAACAAAACCTATTCCGAATGCCAGAATATTTCCATCGATTACGGAATCATGGAAAAGGCTCACAATGTATTCGTACTGTGTTCCGATTTTGGATGGAGCGATTTGGGAACCTGGGGTTCGCTGTACGAAAATTCAAATCAGGATGAACTGGGAAATGTTGTTTCAGGAGAAAGTGTAATGCTTTACGGAGCAAAAAATTGCATCGTTAACATGCCTGCCGGAAAGCTTGTTGTGCTGCAGGGTTTGGACGGATATATTGTTGTTGAATCGGAAGAAACCCTTCTGGTTTGCCGAAAAGAGGATGAACAACAAATCAGGCAGTTTGTAAACGACGTCAGGCTGAACCAAGGCGACAACTACGTGTAGATCAATTGACACAAAATAATAATTTGCCGGCTAACCCCTGCCGGTTGCGGCTAACGTGTACCCCCAAATCTGTCACTTTTGGCTTTTTGACAACAAAATCGGATCGCACAATTTTTTAAACTTATTTTTCCGAAAGAACCTTAGTAGCCAGATAACCAAGACCCGATTTGAACCTTATTTTGCATTAAAATACAGCACATTAATAAGGTTTGATTTTTTGGGACGCAAGTTTTGTACTTAGGTTTCCCAATAAAATAATGTTTTATCAATCGTCATAGAGTCGAAAAGATGGGGAGTAGGAGCCTCAGGCTCGGATAAACTTTTATTTTGCTCGTACCACACTTAAAATAATTATTCTTTCGGTCTGGGATTCCCCTGTGGCCTGCGCGATCTGTTGTTTCGATTTTTCTTTACAACCGGTTTGGTGAAGAATTTCTGATCCAGTTCTCCCACATTCATCATGTTTTCCTTCTTTGGCTCCGAATCGGTTCCGTAGCCGTCAATCGATGGCCTTTGCCCGCGCTTGTTCATGTTCAGGAATTTTTTTACATCGTCAAGATCGAGCACGAAGCTTGACCCTGCAGATTTTTCGTACATATACCAGATTTTTTTCTGGAGTATGTCGGTCTTGAAATGCCGGGCAATTCCCTTGTCCGTTTCAATAGAAAGTAACTCATTCGGGAAATCTTCCAGTGCTTCCAGGTAATGATCCAGTTCGTAGGTGAGGCAGCATTTGAGCTTGCCGCATCGTCCGGCCATTTTCTCAGCATTGGGTGATAAGCCTTGTTTGACGGCAGCATCCGAAGTCACACTCGAAAAGTCGGTGCGCCAGGTTGAGCAGCACAAGGCTCGTCCACAGGAACCAATTCCGCCAATACGACCCGCTTCCTGACGAACGCCAATCTGCTTCATCTCTATTTTTATCGAGAAGTCACGGGCATAAAGCTTGATGAGGTCTCTAAAATCAACCCGGTCGTCGGCAATGTAATAGAAAATTGCCTTGTTATTGTCGCCACGGAATTCCACATCGCCGATTTTCATATTCAGGTTCAGCTCATTGGCAATCTGCCGGGCTCGAATCATCACTTTATTCTCTCGCGCCTTTGCCTCTTCCCATTTAATTACATCGGCAGGCGTAGCTTTCCGGTATATTTTATTCCATTCGTAACGTTCCGGTTTTTTCACTTTCCGTTTAAACTGAAGTTCTGCCAGCTTTCCGGTAAGTGAAACTGCCCCGATATCATGTCCTGGAGAACATGCCACCACAACCAGTTCGTCTCGCTTTAAAAACAAACCATCTTCATTTCTGAAAAACTCTTTCCGCGTTCCCTTGAAGCGTATTTCTACAATGTTCGATTCGTTGGTGGTGTCAGGTATATCGTTAAGCCAATCGTAAGTTCCAAGCATTGCCGGCCGGTCAAGGTCGTTATTTGTGTTGCATCCGCTGCATCCCATATCTCTCTTTTTTAAAACAAAGCGACAATATTATCATTTTTTGGGCAGACTTGCTATTTTAATTCATTCTAAATAACGAATTGCGGATAAACTGATCTTTAATTGGAGTGAGATCTTATGCTTTCGGCAATTTTAAACTTACCTTGGATTCAGATTCTTTTGTCATTCCGGATAAATTCAAAAAGTATATCTTTGAGTGTACTTCAGAAAATGTTTTTTTGACCTCAGCGAGGTCATATGTTTATAGAGAACGGATGGTTCAAAAAGATAGTTCGACCCCATGTGGGGTCGAATATTTGGGAAATTTAATTACTTCTATAAACATGTGAAACCTCTGGTTTCAAAATTGAAAAGAAAATGAATACGATTTTTTCAGCATTCTATTATTGAAGTTGGTATATTTTTGAAAACTTAAATTATACACATGAAGTTTCTCCTTTTTCTGCTGATCTATTTATCGTTTATGGTCTTTCAGCCCCAAATACAGGCTCAGACGCTGAGCCCTGATGCCAGTGTCAGCATATTAACCTGCGACCCGGGCCAGGATGTTTATTCCATGTACGGACATACCGCGATCCGCATCACTGATCCGGAACAGAGACTTGATATCGTTTTCAATTACGGACTTTTTAGTTTCGACACGCCAAATTTCATGTACCGCTTTGCCAAGGGACAAACCGACTACCTGATGGGAGACGAGAAATTCAGCAGTTTCATCCCGCAATACGAAGAAGAACAACGTAGCGTGTACGAGCAGGTTCTCAATCTTTCTTCGGAAGGAAAAAGCCTGTTGTTTCAGGCTTTGCTGCAGAATGTGAGGACTGAAAACCGTCAATACCGCTATAACTTCTTCATGGACAACTGTGCCACCCGGGTTCGTGACATGATCGAGCGGAATGCCGGAGTCAAGATTCATTTCACCGATAATCACCCGACCGAAAGCTATCGCGACCTGATTAAGAAATTTCATCATTCGTTCCGATGGATCGATTTGGGAATCGACCTTTTGGTTGGAAAAAAGTCGGATCAGGCGGTTTCGGCTTACGGACAAATGTTTTTGCCTGAATACCTGATGAATCAGTTTTCCAAAGCCGAAATATCGGTCGATGGGAAACTGCAGCCTTTGGTTCTTGAAACCCGCACGCTGAAAGAGTTTCCCAATACAAAACTTAATTCAGACTTGCCATGGCCTTCGTTCGTTTTCGGGATTATTTTTTTGATTGTTGCCGCAATTTCTGTTCGCGGATTTCTCCGAAAAAGAAGAATAGTTTGGTTGGATTACGGACTGTTTGCTATTACTGGTTTTGCCGGATTTATTATTGGCTGGTTCACCCTGTATTCCGAACATCCCGCCATGAGTCCGAATTTCAACCTGTTGTGGGCTTTTCCTTTGAATCTGATTTTTGCGGTAATATGGTCTTTCCGGAAGTGGCGAAAATATACCTTCTACTATTTCTACCTGGTTGGAGCTTTGTTAATCCTTTCGCTGGTGATGGGGCAGCAGTTTAATCCGGTGGTTTATTTTATAGAATTAACTCTGCTGGTGAGGGTAGGAGTGAATTTGATTCAGGAGAAAAAGTGATTAGTGGTCAGTTACAGGCTGTACAAAAACTGGTCATTTTGTAGTCATTGGCTTCGCGTCATTAATTGTAACAACAAAGCACTTTTGACAATGAATGACAATGAATGACAAAATGACTATGAATGACAATAGTGTTTGATTACCCGATCCGCTGAATTTTCCTTGTAAGTGGCCGTTCGACCGAAATCGGCACTTTTTCTTCGATCACACTACTCGAATCCAATCCAAGTGCTTTCACATCGTTGATGCTAAACAAACGGGTAAACGAATGAAGACCCATGATCATACTTTCCCAGGGAGAAAGGCTGTAGTCCCGTGTCATAATCCGGTCGAGGTTAACAAACAGAAAATCCGGTGTGAAATGATGTTTTCTCATGGATTCATACGAGCTGGTCAGTTTTATTTCACCGCTGGCGACCAGGTCTTTCAGTACTTCTTTGAAGAAAAGGTTGACCCGTGGCTCAACTTTAAACCCCAAACGAAAATCAATCCGGATGAGTGTGCCGGGTATAATTTGATTGACTTCATAACAGAACGTATCCGGTTCGTCAACTGTATCCACATGCAGTAACCAGTAGGTCTGTGCACGTTTGGGTTGTTTGTTGAAAATTGAATACATGATCTTCGATTCGATCTGATGTAATTCGTTGGCTTTGATGATATAAACCAGGTTGGTTGCAATTTGAGGTATCGTTTTGTCTTTGCTCAGATCTTCAATCAAATGAAGGTATTTGTTCACGTTTGAAAAGCTGATATGCCTGTTTTTGATCCTGCGGCCAAAATACCAGCCTACCATGATCAGCAGAAAGACAAAGGCTAACGCAATTGAAAACCATCCTCCATTCTTGAATTTATGCAGATTGGCAATCAGGAACGAAGTTTCGATGGTTCCAAACAAGACGGCCAGTAATCCAAGAATGATTACACTTACATTTTTCTGATGCAGGTAATGGATCAAAAGCAGCGAGGTCATCATCATGGTAATTGTAATCGACAAACCGTATGCTGCCTCCATATTCGACGATTCCTGAAAGTAAAGTACCACGAAAATGACTGAAACCCATAAGAGCCAGTTGACAAAAGGAATATACACCTGACCTTTGATGGTGGTGGGATGCAAAACTTTGATTTTTGGCCAGAAATTCAGGGAGACCGCTTCACTGATCAAAGTGTACGATCCGGTAATTAAAGCCTGACTGGCAATAACGGCTGCAGCAGTCGAAATCAGGACTCCCGGAATCAGAAACCAGTCGGGCATGACAGCGTAAAATGGGTTTAAATCATGAACTCCCTGTGGATTATTCATCAGCCAGGCTCCCTGTCCGAGATAATTTAAAACAAGGCTGACTTTTACAAATATCCAGGATATCCGGATGTTTTTTATTCCGCAATGGCCCATGTCCGAATACAAAGCTTCTGCTCCGGTGGTACAAAGAAATACAGCTCCAAGCAGAATGAATCCTCTCGGATATTCAGTCAAAAATTTATAGGCATATATCGGATTCAGCGCATTAAGAATTTGAGGATAGGTGGTCAGTTGGGTGAATCCAAGTACTGCAAGCATTCCAAACCAGATTACCATCATCGGGCCAAATGATTTGCCGATAAAATTGGTGCCAAACTGCTGGACAAAAAACAGAGCAGTAATAATCAGAATAACTACCGGCAGTACCGGAACGGTTGGGTTGATCAGCTGAAGTCCTTCTATCGAAGAGGTGACTGTGATGGACGGAGTAATTACACCATCGGCTAAAAGTGCACCTCCGCCAATCATGGTCAGGACCGCGGCCCAGGAGGATTTCCTTTTCATCAGGGCAAATAGGGCAAAGATTCCGCCTTCACCATGATTGTCGGCTCTCAACGTAATAAAAACGTATTTGAATGTAGTTTGCAGGGTGAGTGTCCAGAATACACAGGAGATGGAACCGTACACAAGGAGTTTGTCAAAATGTTCAACTCCGGAAATAATTGCTTTTACAACGTATAACGGACTGGTTCCGATATCGCCAAATACAATTCCAATGGTTATTAATAGTCCGGCAAAGGTAACTTTGTTCAATGAAAGGTGTTTCGTCTCCGACATATCAAATCAGTCTTTAATTTTTGCTTTAAAAAGCCCGTCAAAGTTAAGCAAAGACATCAACCATTATTCTGCTTGATAAAACTATAATTCCTGAATTAGTAATTTCTTAAGAAATGAAAACAAAAAATGTAGAATATTGCCGTGAGGGGTATAAAAACAGAACAGATTAAAGCAAAATAGTTGCAAATAAGTATTTGTATCCTGTTTTAATTGTATGTTAGGTTGTAAAAATGCAAGAAATTTAAACGCCGGTCCTGTTTCAAAAAATACAAGGAAGCAATTTTAACGACAATTTAACGACAATTTCTTCAATCCGTGAAACAAAAATAGGTTTTCAGGATTCGTTTCGATTGGAAAAGGCTTTCGAAACCTGCTAAAAGGTATTCCTTCATTTTTGTATATTTGACCCAGGTAAAACCTGAGTCCACTCTGATAAGTTAATTTTTGAGATAAACACCAAGGAAACTTAAAATGTCAGCGTGACCAAAGCAAATAATTAATTATTAGTGACTTAGAGACTGTTTAATCTTATTTTATCGTTCCCTGCCTACCGTCAGGCAGGCGTTAGGAACAAAATGTGGGTAGGAAAGAATGATTTTAGATCATCTTTTGTCCCGTATGGGCAATGTCGTTATGTTAATATAAAATGTCACAAAAATAACCGCAGAGAGCCGCAAAGGTTTGCGCAGAGTTTTGCAGAGTAGCTCGCCGAATAAGAACTCTGTGGCTCTCTGCGCCTTCTCATCGAACTTTGCGGTAAAAACGTTCAGATTCAAAATGCTTAACTTAATGACATTGCCCATACGGGACAAAATGAGCCAGCAAATGGCTACTTTTCTACCCATATATTTCCCCTACGGGAAATTTAAACAGTCAATCAGTATTTCAATAAATTAATCTCATCATTTTCATATGAACATTGAAGAATTCAGGGAATATTGCATGGCGAAACCCGGTGTGACCGAAGAATTCCCCTTTGATGAAGTGACACTGGTTTTTAAGGTCGCAGGCAAAGTATTCGTCCTGACCAACCTGGATGGTGACTGGAGCCTTAACCTGAAATGCGATCCGGAGCGGGCCATCGAACTTCGTGAGCAATATCCGGCCATTCAGCCCGGATACCACATGAATAAGGTGCACTGGAATACAGTTATGATGGACGGTTCGCTCAGCCAAAAGCTTATTCTGGAACTGATTGACCATTCGTACCAGTTGGTGGTCGATAAATTACCTAAATCCAAAAAGCCCCTCTAAATCTCCCAGAAGGGGAGACTTTTGCGCATAGAAGATTCTGAAGGAGTACTCTTAATTGATCAATCCTTTACCCGAATTTTGTGATTAAATTGTAAATCAATGAATACAGCTTTTTTCTCCCCTCCTTCGGAGGGGTCGGGGGAGGCTTTTAAAAACAAAATATGGACAATCAAAAATCCCGCTCCACCGGAGGGCTTACGGAAGACTCCTACGAACTCAAAGGTGAAGAATATATTGAACTGATCAAACTGCTGAAAATCATGCGGATCAGCGAGTCGGGCGGACAGGCCAAACTGATGGTCGAAGACGGAAT
>CAILJH010000161.1 GCA_903834475.1 uncultured Prolixibacteraceae bacterium
AGGTAATTACAGCAGTTTTCGATATCATCACCGTCATTTCTTTTTTTAGCATTTTTATTGCTTTCGGTGTCTCTGTCCTCGTTGGGATTACATTTGGTTACCTGCCCTCAAAAAAGGCTTCCGACAACGACCCGGTTGAATCATTACGTCAATAACCTCATAAAATCTATTCAATGAAAAGGTTAATAATGTATAGCATCATTCTGATTTGCTTCATCCAGAATGGCTCAGGTCAAAATACCAAAATGGACATGACCCTGCCTCAGGTAATTGAAATTGCTCAGGCTCAATCAATCGATGCTTTCCGGAATAAAAACATGTACCTTGCCAGCTATTGGCAATTCAGATACTATAAAGCTGAACGCTTGCCAGGTTTATCGTTGCGTACCTCACCAATAGATTTCAACCGGTACAACAATAAAGAATATAACTTTCAAACAAACGAAGAAGAATACAGGTTACGCGAATATTTTAATTCAGACGCAACTCTTTCACTTACACAGAATATTACGCCAACAGGCGGACAGTTGTATCTCAGATCAGGATTAAGTATGGTTAAAAACCTTGGAGGAGATAAAAGCAATTCGTACGCATCAACACCGATAAGTATAGGATACACTCAGGAACTTAATGGATACAACCAGCTTAAATGGCAGGCGAAGATAGAACCGCTGAAATATGAAAAAGCAAAAAGAAACTTAATTGAAAGCAATGAGACACTTAAACAGAAAGTTGTCTCGATATTCTTCAGTCTGGCCAAAGCGCAAATACAAAAAGTGATTTCTGAAACCAACCTGGCTAATGCCGACACTTTATTTAAAATTGGGCAAGGTCGTTTTAAAGTTGGGAAAGTCACCCAAGATGAATTGCTAACCCTTGAATTGAGCAAGCTAAATGCGGAGCAGTCGCTAAATGTTGCCAAGGTAAACCTTAAACGGATGCAGTCATCGTTTAATTCCTTCCTTGTCCTTGATAAAGGAACCGAAGTCAATTGTATTGTTCCTGATAAAATACCAGGTTTTGAAGTTAATCCAGATGAAGCCCTTGCAAAGGCTATCGAGAATAATCCCACGATCATCGACCAACAGCAACGGACGCTTGAAGCTGAAGAACAAGTGGCAGAAGCAAAGTCACAAACCGGGCTTAATACTACACTTTCGGCCCAATACGGTTTAAATCAGAATTCCAATGATTTTGCTGACGTTTACAAAGAACAACAGAAAAGCCAGCGTCTCAGCGTCGGAATTAATATCCCGATTGTAGACTGGGGCAGACGAAAAGGCAGGTATTCCATGGCGCAATCAAACCTTGATGTTTCTATGGCATCCATTCATCAGGATCGTATCGACTTTGAACAAGATGTTTACCAGGGAGTGCTTGAATTTAATCTCCAGTCAGGACAGGTTTTCAATGCTGCCAAAGCCGATACTGTTGCCAATTTAGGTTATAAAATTACTTTCCAGCGATTCCTGATTGGGAAAATCGATGTGGTTAAACTAAATATCGCAAGTAACGATCGCGAAAGTGCCCGTATGCAATATATAGATGCGTTGAACCAATACTGGTCAAAATATTACCGGCTAAGGAGCCAAACATTGTTCGATTTTGAGAAAAAAGAACCTTTATCTTTTAAATACGAAGAGATACTTGAAAAATAAAGACATGCGCATAACAAAAAAAAATATCATCATAGCGGCTATTATTCTTTGCTTGCTTTTCGCAGTTATAAAAATTACACGCTCTTATATAGCAGACAGTAAACTGAGCTATTACACAGTCAGCCGGGGAAATTTTGAAGAGGTTATAACTTGCAAAGGCGAAATAAATAGCGTTAAACCAATTGAAATAAATGTCCCGAGGTATTTGCAAAACTCAAGGGAATTTTCGAGCTCTTTTAAAATTTCTCGTATAGTTGATGAAGGAACTCAAGTAAAAAAGGGCGATTTTATTACTCAACTCGATCCGAGCAATATCATGTCAAGGATGCGAGATTATACGCAAGATCTCGAAAAAAAGGTTGCTGACCTGAATAATTCCGTCATTGACAGTACCGTAAAATTGACTCAACTTAGAGAAGATATCAAGGAGGCTTTACTCGATCTGGAATATGTCAAAATCGATTTGGATAGCTTCGGACGCATCGTCGATTATAAGCTCAGAACTATCATCCCACACCTCGACTATCTTAGCAAATTCGGATGCAAAATCAACGATACTGAGCTTGATATTCCTGATTTGGAAACTATTAATCCCATCTGTATCAGCGAACGTCTGGTCATAGCTGGTGGATATGCAACAAAATGCATCAATAATTGGCGACGCGGCAATCTTGCGATTTCTGCCAACGATATCGACCTCTATCCACCAACCGGCGCAGACATTCCTACCATTGTACGCAAACTGTCTGCAGCCATGCCATGGCGTCGTGTGATTCGTTCTGAATATAGTATTACATTCTATGTTAGTGGTGAGACAAACGTGCAACTGGTTCTCGCACCATACGAATCTGTCTCACAGCTGGTTACACTATTTGACATTCCAGCAGTGAGTTGTGCGCTTATGCCACTGGCTAATGGCTTATGGTCTGCATTCGCAACAAGAGAAGCGTTGTGGCAAATCTACGCTCACACAATCATCTTCGACAAAGCACGAATCTCGTTCAACTACATGGATCGTTTGGTTAAATACAGTAAGAAAGGGTTCA
>CAILJH010000162.1 GCA_903834475.1 uncultured Prolixibacteraceae bacterium
TAAGTGCTCTTTTATAATTTATTCCATTGTGTGGAAATTCTGTCATATCTGTAATAATCGGTCAAACTGACCACCCTGTGCCGATTTAAATTGACCATGCGTTGCCGATTCAAATTGACCACCCATTTCCGATTTAAATTGACCACCTAAAAACACCATCTAAAAACTACTTTTTTTCATGCCGTAATTCATACTCAAAATTGCATAAATTATTCTTTGTTGATACTTTTTTTCTTTCTCATTGATTCACCATGTAATTCTATTCGGTGAGCCTGATGTATTAACCGATCCAGTACTGCATCAGCAATGGTTTTTTCTCCGATAATATCATACCATCCCTGAACAGGTATTTGTGAAGTAACGATAATGGATCCTTTATTGTGACGGTCTTCGATGATTTCCAATAGTGTTATCCTGTTCTGACTGTCGAGTGCCTGGAGTCCAAAATCATCGAGTAGGATCACATCCTGCCTTTCAATTTTGGCAAGTTCCTTCAAATATGAACCATCGGCTTTTGCCATTTTTAACTTGGAAAACAGTTTAGATGTATTGAAGTAATTTACCCGATACCCCTGGATACATGCCTGATAACCCAGTGCCGTTGCCAAATAACTTTTACCCACACCGGTACTTCCTGTGATTAAAACATTCTCGTTCTTTTCAACAAATTCGCACTCTGCCAGTCGTAAAATAAGGTTTCGTTCCAGGTTCCGTGATTGATCAAAAATAATGCTTTCGATGTTGGATTTGTAATGGAACTTAGCATTCCTAATCAGCCGTTCTATTTTTCGGTTATGCCGTTCGTCCCATTCGGCATCAATAATCATGGACACAAACTGATCGAGGGTGTAGTGATCTGTTTTCCCGGTTTCGACAGCAGTCTTAAATGCACCATGCATTCCGGAGAGCTTCATCTGTTTCATTTTCGTTAACGTTGATTCATTCATAATACCTTGATTTTAAGTTTATTTGTAATAAATATTTCCTCGTATGTTGTTGTGATCTGGTAATTCCTGATCTTCGCACGTCTGATCGTTAATCATATCCAGGTTGTTTTCCAGAATGTTCTGTATGGCTTTATAACTGTAGGTTCCAAAGTCAAGAGCACGTTTACTTGCATTAATCAGTCTTTGTTTGCCGACCTTTTTCTCAAAGGAAAGTATCCCCATACAACTTTTAAATGCCTGTTCAGGATGGTTTCTGCTTTCAATAATTTTAAAGATATATTCCCCGACAACAGGGTCAATGGTGTTTGCCCAATCGATAAATCGTGGTGCGGTCCAATCGGTTACAAATTGATGGGTACTCGCTAAATGTTCGGGTACGGTTGTGTAAGTGTAAAGTGAGTAGTTGCGGGGATGTGTAGCCAGTCGGTTGTATTTGTAATAAACCTCGACCGTTGTTCTGGTATACAGGATCTTTACCTTTTTGCGGATGTACTGGTACGGTACACTGTAAAAATGTTTGTCTGCACTGAGCTGCACATGACCATTTTGCATGACTGTTGCCTGTGCCTGATACTTGATCTCAAAGCGTTGAATGGGCAGTGGTGACAGTTTGTCCTTCTCGATGTCATTGTACAGCTCAAAACGTGTGTATGGACGTCCGGTGAGCTTTCTGTTGTTGTGTGCATCCAAAAGGTAGCCAATGCGATCGTTCAGTTCCGCAATGGAGAAAAACGTTTCGTTCTTCAGTACAGCATAAATCCTTCGGTATAGTATTTTAACTGCACCTTCGACCAATGATTTGTCCCGTGGTTTATAAGCTCTGGCTGGCAGGATCGTGGTTTCGTAATGCTCTGCCATATCTGCCAGCGTTTCGTTGATGGTGGGCTCAAAACGGCTGCTTTTTATCACCGCTGACTTCAGATTGTCGGGCACAATGGCTGCAGGAACACCTTCGAAAAAACGCATGGCATTTTCAACAGATAAAACAAAATCTTCCTTCTTTTGGCTCGGTGTTGCTTCGGCATAGGTGTATTGACTTGCCCCTAAAATGGCAACAAAAAATTCAACTTCGGTAATCTCTCCGGTGTCTTTATCAGCCACTGAGAGCTTTTTTCCGGCATAATCAACAAACATCTTGTCGCCAGCCTTGTGATTCATGTGCATCACAGGATTTACCTTCTTGCTCCAAAGTTTGTAATACTCTCTGAACTGAGACCTTTGATAACCATCGGGATGCTTCTTAATGTAATCTTCCCACATGCCCTGAGAGGTAACGCCAACTCCTTTAAGTTCCCGTTCCATGTATGGGAAAAAGGCATAAAGCTTCTGTAATCTTGGGCTAATGGGTTCGTCGGCTTGATGTGAAAACAATGTTTCTAACTCAAGATCAGTCTTTTGATTGATATCTTCAATAGTCAATCCTTGTAATTCAAACAGGGAAATGTATTTCTTTACCGTGTTCCTCGATAAGGATAAGTATTGGCTGATAAACAGCTTACTTTTCCCACTACAATGCATTTTAATTGCTTTTCTAATCTTACTCATGTCTGTTAATTTATTTGCCATAATCCGCTCCTTTTTTGAACGAATTTATGGGTAACGACATGAAAAAAAGTAACTGATTTTAGGTGGTCAGTTTGCTCCGGAAAGTGGTGGTCAATTTGCTCCGAAACCGGTGGTCAATTTAAACTGGAAACTGGTGGTCAATTTCATCGTTTTTTCCATTATACCATTCGATTCTGAAAATGATTTTGTTCGTTGAGTTGCTTGTTGGATCGGTTCAATGTTTTCTGATTGTTTAGA
>CAILJH010000163.1 GCA_903834475.1 uncultured Prolixibacteraceae bacterium
AGAATCGGTCATGGCTTTTCCTGACGATCAGAAATTTTTATCAGTCCTTCAAAAAACCGGTTTCTCAAGAACCAGTCAAAAACGACTGACTTTTGGAATTGCCACCATTTACATTGCCCAAAAATAAGACTGCCATACAATAAATTTGTAATTTAGCGGTTTCATTGATTACCAGTTAACTGTATCATTGTGAAGCGATTTTTATATATTTTGATTTTAGTTTTGATCTGTTCCACAACAATGGCACAAAGGGTGTTGTTGAAAAATCTGACAACATTTGATGATAAACGTCTTCATTTTGGTTTTACTCTTGGTGTTAATGCAGTCGATTTCCATATCGATCATTACAATGTGATTGGAGAAAACCCCAGATTTGATCCTTCAAAACTGGAGCGTATCGGTGGAGCTACACTTGATAGTATCAGCAGAATAAGAGCAGATGTCGCGACAGTTATTCCCGGGTTTACCGTTGGGATTGTGACCAATCTTCGACTTTCTGATAGTTTTGACCTTCGCTTTTTGCCCGGTATGTCGTTTGGTGAGCGGAAACTGACATACAATATTCCCATTGAGGATATTACAGATTCACAGAATAAGGGCAGATCCTATTCAATAAAATCGACCTTTCTTGATTTTCCTTTGTTGCTGAAATATAAATCGCGGCGGATGAATAATCAGCGGCCCTACATCATTGCAGGTGGAGCTTACCGCATAGATATTTCAAAAACAGGGCAGGAAGATTTGGTACGGTTGAAACCCTTCAGTTCTTCCATTGAAGCAGGTATGGGTTGGGATGCATATCTTCAGTTCTTTAGACTGTCAACCGAATTGAAGTTTAGCTTCGGGCTGAATAATATTCTGGATAATGGACCAAAACCTACCCAACCACAAGTATATACCAATGCGATTTCAAGGTTAGCATCCAATATGTTCATACTAAGTTTTCATTTCGAATAGTCTTGAAACAGGAAATCAACTTGTCACTTACTCCTAAACAGGCGTCTGACGAACAATTCTACAAACCCATTCTTGCTGAAAAACTTCATATTGATGAAAGGCGAATCAAGCTGATTAACGTTAAGCGAAAGTCGTTCGATGCGAGGCAGCGTGCCATTAAGGTGAATCTTGGAGTTGAAGTATTTCTGGATGAACTTCCATCAGAAGAAAAAATCGAATTTAAGTACGATCTCGTTTCACAAAAACCTTCCGTAATTATTGTTGGAGCTGGTCCCGCAGGTCTTTTTGCTGCTTTGCGCCTGATTGAGCTTGGTTTTAAACCAATTGTTTTTGAGCGTGGCAAAAATGTCAGTGACCGAAAACGCGACATTGCGAAGATTCATCGCGAACATCTCATTGATCCGGATTCAAATTATGGATTTGGAGAGGGTGGGGCAGGCACTTTTTCGGATGGCAAACTTTATACCCGTTCGAGAAAGCGGGGAAATATCCGAAAAATTCTGGAAGTATTATATGCAAACGGAGCATTACCCGAAATTCTGATTGATGCACATCCCCATATCGGAACCAACATGCTTCCGGGAATCATCACGAGTATTCGTAATAAGATAATTGAAGTAGGCGGCGAAATTCATTTTAACAGCCGCGTTGCTGATTTAATTGTTGAAAACGATCGTTGTAGCGGAATAATGCTTTCGGATACAACGATTGTGGAAGCAGAGGCAGTCATTCTGGCCACAGGTCATTCTGCCCGCGAAATCTATGAGCTTTTGTACGAAAAAGGGATTTCGATTGAAGCAAAAACTTTTGCGGTAGGCGTCAGGGCTGAACATCCCCAAACACTCATTGATTCCATTCAGTACAATCAACCTCAACGCGGACCTTATTTGCCTGCCGCAAGTTATACGTTTGTCGAACAGGTTGAACAGCGGGGTGTGTATTCGTTTTGCATGTGTCCGGGAGGGATTATGGTTCCGGCTGCAACCGCTCCGGGCGAGATGGTTATTAATGGAATGTCACCTACAAAAAGGAATACCAGGTTTGCCAATTCCGGAATGGTTGTCGAAATCAGACCAGAAGATTTAAATGAATTCAGGCATATGGGCGTTTTTGCCGGACTCGCATTCCAGCGCCAGATTGAACAATTGTGTTTTTCATTGAATGGCAAGACTCAATTTGCACCGGCACAGCGAATGGCAGATTTTGTCAGCAACCGTTTTTCACAGGATTTGCCCGAATCTTCGTATCATCCGGGTCTGGTTTCTGTTCCGTTGCACGATAAACTTCCCAAACGAATCAGAACGCGACTTCAGGAAGCATTTCAGCTCATTGATAAAAAAGCATTCGGTTATCTTACCAATGAGGCTATTATTGTTGGGGTTGAATCTCGAACCTCATCGCCTATCCGCATTCCAAGGAGGGAAGATACCTGCGAACATGTCAAAGTTCAGGGACTTTATCCTTGTGGCGAAGGTGCGGGTTATGCCGGAGGAATTGTTTCGTCAGCTATGGATGGAGAGCGCTGTGCCGAAGCTTTTGCCGAAAACTTTCAGCTCCGATCGAAGAAGAGTTATTAACCTGTGATTTCCTCCTTTTCCCCTTTTCCTATTTCTTGATTTCTTATCTCCGCCTGAATTCAGAACAACATATGGCGGCAGCGATTGCTACATTCAATGATTCGGAACCCTTTCCGGAAGAAAATGACGGTATGCAAACTTTATGACTTACCAGTTTGGCCACTTCCGGCGAAATTCCGTTACCTTCATTTCCCAATACAATGATGCCATTGCCGGCAAGTATTTCGTTATAAATATTCTGGCCTTCCATAAAAGTCCCATAAACTGGAATTTGTTCTTTTGCTGCCTGACCAATGAATCCTTCAAGGCTGGTGTACCAGGTTTTTACTCTGAAAATAGCGCCCATACTGGCCTGCACTACTTTTGGATTATATGCGTCGACCGTATTCCCGGAACAAATCACGGTTTGAATACCAAACCAGTCAGCAACCCGAAGAATAGTTCCAAGATTGCCCGGATCCTGAATGAAGTCAAGAGCCAAAACAAGTTCGGTAGTTAAATTCAGTTCCGGTTTGATATTCATGTTCTGGGAAACTACAGCAAGCACATCTTGTGGATTCTGGAGCAAGCTGGCTTTTCTAATGGATTCGCTGTCGGATTCAATGATTTCTTTGGCCCTGAATTGAATTTCAGGATACTGATCAGCAAATTTAGTATTGCAAACAAGAAGTTCAATGTTGAAATTCGAGCTAAGTGCCTCTTCAACCATTTTTATTCCTTCAACCAAAAAGAATCCGGATTCGTCCCGATCTTTTTTTCGGTTTAATGAATGGATTAGTTTAATTTTGCTTTTACTCAACATATTTTATTAATCTCCGTTCTAAAATGGTAAAAATAAAAAGGTCTGAAAGATTTGTTAACCAAATGCTCTGTTTATTTTTGTAAAAATTCAAAATGATGGTATTCTTTCTTCGGAACAAATATTTCAATATATATCCTATTTTCTTTCTGGCAGGCATTATGCTGTTCGGTTCATGCAATTCTACCAGATTTGTGCCCGAAGGTAAATATTTACTCAATAAAATTTCCATAAAGGTTGATGATAAAAATCTGAAAAAGGATGAGCTTAAAACACACATCCGGCAAAAGGAGAACCTGAGGATATTAGGCATTTTAAAATTTCATTTGTGGGTATATAATTTATCCTCGGAAAAGAAGGAAAATAGCTGGCTCAAACGGATGGGGGAGTCTCCTGTGTTTTATGATGAAGTTCAGAATCAGCGGAGCAAAGATCAGCTAATTATTTTTTTGAAGAACAAAGGATACTACAATGCGTTAGTCAAGGACTCTCTGGAAATTGACAATAGGAAAAGGAAATTAAATCTGACTTTTAATATTTGTGTCGGGCAGCCCTACCGGATTCGCAACTATTCATATTCTATTAAGGACAAAAGCATGAATGGCATCATAATGAAGGACACCGTCAATCAACTTCTGAAACGGAAAGATATTTTCGATCTCGATGTTTTAAATGCAGAGAGGCAGCGAATTACTAATTATCTAAAAAACAGCGGATATTACATTTTTTCAGAACAGTCTATACGTTTTGTGGCTGACACAAGTTTTTACAGCCACAAGGTTGACCTTACGGTAAATATTGATGATGCAATATTGGATAATCCGGAAGCGGAGTTTGTTGCGCACAGGAAATACAAAATCAGAAACTTCCTGATAAATCCCACATTTAGTGCTGTAGCGCTGACAGGAGACCGATTTGAACAAAAACCGGATACCTTAATTAAAGATGATTATGTTTTTGTGCATTCAGGAAAGTTAAAATATAAACCGGAATTGTTTTACAATTTGAACCGGATAAAAGACAGTACATACTATTGTCTCCTGAATGCTGAGAAGACCTATCGTGCCCTAAACCGACTCAAACAATTTAAGCTTATCAATATTGGTTTTACTGAAACAAATTCATATACCTATGATTCAATTCCACTTTTAGATTGCCGGATTCAATTAACTCCTCTGCCAAGGCAAAATGTTTCGTTTGATGTGGAGGGAACAAACTCCTCTGGAAACCTTGGAATTGGCGGCAATATGAATTTTCAGGAACGGAATCTTTTTGGCGGAGCTGAAGTTTTTGATTTACAGCTTAAAGTAGCCAGAGAACGCCAGCGAATAGACAATACTATTTTTAATACACAGGAGTACGGTTTTATATCCAGCTTGACTTTCCCTAAGTTTCTGAGCCCGGTAAGGCCTAAACAAATGTTGGCATTTCAGATTCCTGAGACTAAACTTACTTTTGGGTACAGCTATCAAAGCAGACCGGATTATACCCGGAATATAACGAATGTTAAGTTTGGGTATAATTGGAAAACAACTGATATTCAGTTTCTTACTTTGAATGTGGTTGATTTGAATTATGTCCATATCTATAATCTCAACCCTGTATTCATTAATTCAATCAAAGACCTGTTTATTAAAAGTAGTTTTACGGATCACCTGATCGTGGCAAGTAACATTAGCTGGACATTCAATACTCAAAATATCAATAAGCGGGAAGATTACAAGTTTTATAAGGTCAATCTCGAAACAGCAGGTAATTTGCTGAATTTGTATTGCAAATTAGTTAATAAGGATATTGCAAGTCAGATAGATTCAGTAACAAATCGGACCAGTTCTTATTACGAAATTCTGAATACCCGTTTCTCCCAGTATTTGAAAGGTGACTTTGAATATCGTTACGGTCACATGATCAATAGGGTAAGTTCGGTGATTGGCCGGGGCTTTGTCGGGGTTGGATTTCCTTATGGTAATTTCAACGTTCTGCCATTCGAAAAGAAATACTTTACCGGTGGCGCAAATGGCATCCGGGCATGGCAGGTTCGATCGCTCGGGCCAGGTTCTTATAAAGCACCATCAGGTGTTTATCCGAATCAGGCAGCTGATATTAAACTGGAGGCCAATCTTGAATACCGATTTAAACTATTTTGGTTAATGGAAGGGGCAATGTTTATAGATGCCGGAAATATTTGGGCTATCAATAGTTTAGATAACCGCGAAGGTGCCGTTTTTAAGTTCAACGAATTTTATAAGCAAATTGCTGTTGGATCAGGTTTTGGATTACGCTTCGATTTTACCTATTTCATTTTCCGTCTGGATCTGGGATTGAAAATTCGAGATCCTTCGCTTCCTGAAGGTGAGCGGTTCATTCCTGGAAATTATCCGATTACCAGTCAGCATTTGAACTTATCTTTTGCCATTGGCTATCCATTCTAAGTATCAGGGAAAAGCCATTTAGGTGGTGGTATTAATGATTTAATTTGGTTTTCTCAATTGAATACGTATGGTATGTTAAAAAATATTTAACACCTCAATGGAAAGCATTTCAGGATAGATAAATTGGTTAAATTTGCAAAATTATTTATAGCAGATAATCAGACAGTTAGGTGTTGTTTCATCTTTGTGATAAACAATTAGGCCTTTGATTAGTTTTTAGTTGCTGTAGAATTAATTCTTGTTTGAAACAGAGTAATGTAATTTAAATATTTATACAATGACTAAGATCTCAGAAGTAGTAAAACGCGGTGTAGTTACCGGCGAAGATTTACAAACGGTTTTCGCTATTGCTAAAGCAAATCACTTCGCACTTCCCGCAGTGAACGTGGTTGGTTCCGATTCAGTTAATGCTGTTATGGAAGCCGCAATGCTGGTTAACTCTCCGGTTATTATACAGTTTTCGAATGGCGGTGGCCAGTTTTATGCCGGAAAAGGATTGAAACTTGAAGGTCAGCAGGCTCAAATTGCCGGATCAATAGTTGGAGCAAAAGCAGTGCATGTACTTGCCGAACTTTACGGAGTTCATGTGGTACTTCATACCGATCATGCTGCAAAGAAACTATTGCCATGGATTGATGGACTTCTGGATGCCGGTGAAAAACATTTCGAAACTTACGGAAAGCCTTTGTTTAGCTCGCATATGCTCGATTTATCTGAAGAACCAATTCAGGAGAATATCGAAATTTGCAAAAAATATCTGGCTCGAATGAGCAAAATTGGTATGACTCTGGAAATTGAGTTAGGCTGTACCGGTGGTGAAGAAGATGGTGTAGATAACTCGGGCATGGATAACTCTTTGCTTTATACTCAGCCTGCTGATGTGAATTATGCATTCGAAGAGTTGAGCAAAATCAGTCCAAACTTTACTATTGCCGCATCATTCGGTAATGTTCATGGAGTTTATAAACCAGGTAACGTAAAACTAACTCCTAAAATTCTGGATAATTCGCAGAAATATGTTTCTGAAAAACAAGGATTAGGAGAAAAACCTGTTGATTTTGTTTTTCATGGTGGTTCAGGATCTACTTTGGAGGAAATTCGTGAAGCCATTTCGTACGGCGTTGTAAAGATGAATATTGATACCGACACCCAATGGGCTACCTGGGATGGAATTCGTATCTATGAAGCCAAAAACAGGGCATATCTTCAAGGTCAGATTGGTAATCCGGATGGAGATGACAAACCAAACAAAAAATATTATGATCCACGGGTTTGGTTACGTAAAGGCCAGGAAACAATGATCGAAAGGTTGAAAATCGCATTTAATGATTTGAATAACATCGATAGAAGCTAATAGGATTTGATCTAATAATACTGAAACCCGGTTGAGAAACCGGGTTTTTTTATTTGAAGAAAATGAAGTAAATTAGTATATAGATTTTCACCTCATGAACTTCAAACGATTTGTTCAAGACTATTTTACCTTCAGTCGTAATGAGCGCAAGGGAATCACCCTCCTGTTAGTACTCATTTTTCTATTGGCAATTGCGAATAACTTCCTGTTTTATTTCGAGAAACCTGCATTTATTGAGACTAATTTACTTGATTCTGCGAGTCTTGAACTTGGTATGATGAGCGATTCTTTAAGTAGGAAAATATTATCGAAAAAATATTTCTCTTTTAATCCCAACACGATCGATTCAATGGCGTTGGACAGTTTGGATCTTCCGAATACAGTGAAATTTAATCTTTTAAAGTTCAGGGGCCGAGGGGGTAAAATCTATTCTAATTCTGATTTCAGAAAAATTTATGGAGTTACAGATGCTGTTTTTTTTAAGATTGAACCTTACCTGAAGGTTGAGTTTAAAGCAGAAAAACCGGATTTGCAGATGAAGGAGTCTAAATTGTTTCGGTTTGATCCAAACACAGCAAGTGATTTTGATTTTCAGCGATTGGGATTAAGTGAAAAACAGGTAGGAACTATCCGAAACTATTTAAGTAAAGGGGGGAAATTCCGAACGAAAGAGGATTTCTCTAAAATTTGGGGAATTAGCAATTCACAAAAGAAGGCCTTATCAGAGTATATTGTATTTGAAGAGAAAGAGAAGTTCGCTTCAGATAGGAAAATTGTACTTGTCAATAAAATCTTGATTGAATTAAATTCTGCAGATTCACTTACGCTTGAACTTTTACCAGGTATCGCCGATAAACTTTCAAAACGAATTGTGAAATACAGGGATATCCTGGGTGGCTTTTATGCTGTGAATCAGTTGAAAGAAGTGTATGGAATCAGCGATCAGACTTTTATACTAATTGAGGATAAGTTAACTGTTGATGCAACAAAAATCAGAAAACTTGACCTGAATTTTGCTGACCTGAATGAACTTTCAAAACATCCGTATTTAAAAAAGAACCTGGCCAGGCAGATTGTGGATTTCAGAACAAAAAATGGCAAAATAAGTGATTTGTCCATTTTACGCGATAGTATGATTTTAAACATAGACGAGTACACCCGATTAAAGCCGTATTTTTAGAACAAAAGCAGCCTTCCGATGTTCTGCAAATAGGAGGATTTGGCGACCAATACTTTTAAAAATAAAATATTAGTTATAAATTTGATTAGTAATGTTTAATTCATAAATTTGCGGCTCGAATTTTAACACGAAAAAAAATAATTACATGATCGTTATTCCAGTAAAAGAAGGCGAAAATATCGAAAGAGCGCTTAAAAGATTTAAAAGAAAGTTTGAAAAAACAGGAGTTGTAAAAGAGTTACGTGAAAGACAGGCTTTTACAAAACCATCAGTTGAAAGACGGGCTGAAGTGAAGAAGGCTATTTATATTGAGAATTTGCTTCGTCAGGACGATTAGAACTTATCTGAAAGGTTCCCGCTTTAGATGTAAATTATTTACTCATGTCGCATCAGGAATCATTTATTAATTACCTGAAATACGAAAGAAGGTATTCGCAGTTGACTGCTGTTGCCTATAAGAAAGACCTCGATCAGTTTGAAGAGTTTTTTGTCAAAACGGTAGGGGATTTTTATGTTGAAGGAATTAATGATAAAATTGTCCGCGAATGGATCATTGATTTGATGGATAGCGGGCTTACTGCCCGGACTGTCAATAAGAAAATATCAGCTTTAAAATCTTTTTATAAATATTTATTAAGGTTGGAGGTGATTTCTGAGAACAATCTGGTTAATGTGGTTGTCCCAAAGGTTCGTAAAAAACTTCCGCTGTTTGTAGAAGAAAAAAACTTAAATCATTTACTTGATGATGGCTTTTTCGGACAAGACTTCGAAGCACTTCGCGACAAACTGATAGTTAGTCTGCTTTATGGATCAGGAATTCGTTTAGCGGAACTAATGCATTTAAAGGATGCAGACATTTACCAGTCAGAATTTCTTATTAAAGTCTTGGGTAAGCGTAATAAAGAACGCATTGTTCCTTACCCCAGAACTTTAAATCTGCTGATCGAACAATACAAGACTGAACGAACCCAACTTTTCGGATATCCTGTACAATCTTTATTGTTGACTTCATCAGGCGATCCGGTTTACGAAAAGTTAATTTATAGGGTAGTAAATAAATATTTGTCTTTGGTGACTACAATAGATCAAAAAAGCCCGCATGTGCTTCGACATTCATTTGCAACTCACCTGCTCAACCGTGGTGCCGATTTAAATGCAGTCAAGGAAATGCTTGGTCACTCAAATCTTTCTGCCACACAAATTTACACTCATATTTCTTTAGATAAGATCCAAAAAGTATATAAACAAGCGCATCCACGATCATAAATAAAAGGAGGATTTATTATGAACATTCAGTTAAACACGGTACACTTTACAGCTGATCAGAAATTGACAGATTTTGTAAACAAGAAAGTATCAAAACTTGATACTTACCTGGAAGGAATCATTGGTGCTGAAGTAATCTTGAAAGTAGTAAAACCTGAAACGGTGAATAATAAAATTGCAGAGATCAAACTGTCTATTCCCGGATATGACAATCTGTTTGCCGAAAAACAAGCCGATACTTTTGAAGAAGCGATTGACTTGGCAATTGAAGCTGTTCGTCGTCAATTAACCAAGGTGAAGGAAAAGGTTAAGGATAAATAATATAGAAAAAAATAGTTGTGGAGTGTGGTTTCCAATAAAATATTTATACATTTGCAAACCTTTTTCGGACAAGTATCTGATTGATTAGAATTTGCAACGGAAAGCCCCTGTAGACAGGTATTTAAGTCGTTTATAGGGGTTTTGACATGAGGTGAATTTCTGCCGAATTAGCTCAGTTGGCCAGAGCACGTGATTTGTAATCTCGGGGTCCTC
>CAILJH010000164.1 GCA_903834475.1 uncultured Prolixibacteraceae bacterium
AGTTTGAGAACATTCCTTCCGCAGGAGGCGGGCATGGTATCCACCATGGTGCGGCCACCCGACTGAAATAGTTCGATCAACTCGGAGCTGATCCGGGCAATGTCGTTCAGAATAAATTCAGGATTGGCCAGGGTTGGAAAGCTTTCTTCAATCACAATATGCTCGTGCGAATAAGTTAAACCCATTTCTTCAGGTTGAATATCTCCAAGTACTGTTCTTACAAATGGCTTATTCATACTTTTCATTTATTTACATTCAAATTATTTTTCCAGCCTGTGCGACTTGTCTCAGCGATTGAATCGGGGACATCCAATATTTGTCCAATTTCCACAAGTTTATTCTTAAGCAACGAAACATCAACATCTTTGGCGTCGCAATCATTTTTCAGTGACTGAACAGCGGCAAGTCCGACCGCCTGCCCCATGCTCATGGTTTGCGCCATCGACCTGCACGAGGCATGTGCATCGTGTGTTGCAGAGAAACAACGACCTGCCACCCAGGTCATGCTACTACTTTCAGGAACTAACGTTCCGTAAGGGACGCCATATATTCCAGTTCCGGGAATATATTCCCAGTATGTTTCATCCTGACCATTTTCTCCTTTCCTGTGATCTTCGATAGGAGCGCCACAAAGCAAAACCGAAGAATCGGGAATTTTTCCCGAAAGGCACTCTTCTTTTGTGAGACGGTGTTCGCCGTAAACCCTGCGAGTTTCCCGCACACCTATCTGATGGGATATTCCGATGATATTTGAATTTTCATATCCCGGCACTTTATCTCTAAAAAATCGTTCATATTCAAAAGCTTGTTTTCTTCCCTCAATTTCAGCCATTGTCAGCTCCTCAACCTTTAAGGCGTTCAACCCTGAAACCTTTACAGCAACTGTTGAAATACATCCTGACTGGCACATTTCATGGGCAGATCCCTCTTTTCGGGGCAGCAAATAGGTTCTATTATCAAAAGCCTCGGCCATTAGAGCATTCATCATTTTATTACCTCCTGCCGTTTTAAATTTAGCCAGATCAACATTGCTCATCCTGAATGTTGTTGTCATACTTTGGGCAGGCTCGTTTTCACCTGCCAGTTCGGTTCTGCATCCGGATAATGCGCAAAAATCGGCGTCACCAGTTGCATCAATCACCCTTCGGGCTATAACTTTGTAAAACCCCGATTTATTCCAGAATATACATGTTTTTCTTTCAGTTCCTTGCTGAATAACATCAACCAGCGAGGTGTGCAACAAATAATTAATTCCGGCTTCAGTGATCAATTTGTCCCAAACAAATTTCAAGCGTTCCGGATTGTAATTCACCCCTGTTCCGGCGCCATAGGTATTGGGACGAAGAAAAATGTCATTGGTTTTATCGAGTTCGTTCACCACGCGGTCGGGCAAACCGCCAACAATTTTTTTCGGACTCGTCCCAGGTGTAAAAAACCCATAAAATGTATCCAGCATTTGTGTGGATGTTCCACCAGCAAATCCGTATCGTTCCACAAGCATGACTGAATATTGACTTTGAACAGTTGCCGCCAAAGCAGCAACACAACCGGCAGAACCGGCCCCAATCACAAGAATGTCGGTTTCGGCTAGCAATGGAATTTGATTGTGATTAAACAGGCTTGCCATATCTATTTTTTCCAACATTTTCATAAAGTTTTGCAAGTCGATGAGCATGTTCGTCGTATGCGCTTTCGAACAAAGAGACTGCTCTTTCCTCACCCACAACAACTGCTCCGCTTAAAACTTTCGGAGGTTGGCCCGCGGCAGTTAACAATGCTGCCAATTCAGCTTTAATGCAATTGATAAGCAGCGTACCACCTACTGTTGAGCCCGGAGCAACCGGTGTATCCAATCCCGGGATATATACCATGGCATCGCCAGCGGGTGCTCCAGTGTCTAAGACCAAATCGGAGAAATCGCCAAGTTTTTTTCCGTCGGTTCGCTTACTTGTTGATTTTGCAGAATGTTCCCTGGTGATAATCGAAACTACCTTAACCTTATTCTGCTGGAAGATTTCTGCTATTTCAATAGGTACAACATTGCACCCGCTTGAAGAGATGATAAGGGCCGAGTCGATTTCACTCAGGTCGAAATTGCGCAAAATGCGATCAGCCAGTCCGCTTACATTCTCCAAAAACATGGCTTGTCTTTGCCCGTTTGCACCCACCACCAGATTGTGAAAAGTAAGCGATAGTTCTACTATTGGGTTGAATCCGGGGAAAGAACCATAGCGGGGCCACATTTCTTCAACTAAAATACGGCTATGTCCACTACCAAAAACATGAACCATCCGACCTGATAAAATGGTTTCGGCAAATAGTTGTGCTGCCTGCCTGATCTGTGATTGCTGTGCTTTAACAGTTTCTGTTATTTCGGTGCATTTCTGCAAATAGGTTTCTGTGATATTCATCTCCTTGTTGTTGAATTAGTGTGTTATCTGTTCTCTGGCAAAGCAGGCTGCTCCCACAGCTCCGGCCAGGTCGCCATATCTGGCTTTTACTATTTCGGTCTGGTTACCACCGGCCCTCCATTCATACCTGCTCATGTATTTTTCCAGGGGTTCAAATAAATCGCTTCCGGCTTCAGTTATGCCACCTCCAAGAATAATCATTTCAGGAGAAAGGATGTTGGTTAGGGCAGCAAGTGCAATGGCGAGTTTCTTAACCGATGTCAGCCATATTTCTTCAGCAGAATGGTCTCCGTTTCTGTATGATTCGAGCAATTCGTGCGTGGAGTTAAATTTCCCTAAAGATCTTTTTACAATGCTGCAATTGCCAATCGCATCTTCAAGGCTTCCGGGCATCCCAATACAATCCGGCTCACCATCGCTGTCGATCACCATATGACCGATGTGTCCTGCTTTATTAAACGCCCCCTGATATGGTTTCCCATGAATCAGGATGGCGCCGCCAACCCCAGTTCCCAAGGTTAACATCACCACGTTTTTTCGATCTTTTGCTACACCATACCGGGCTTCAGCCATCAATGCGGAGATCGCATCGTTCAAAACATACGTGTCGGAATTTAAAAACTCCGACCAGATGAAATTTTCAAGACCCTGCAAACGGCCGGGCATATAGGCAATGGCCGAATTACCGGTATTAGGCAATCCGGGCGCTGAAATTCCAATCAGAGTGTCGTTGCTGTTGATTTTCTTTTGCAATTCTTTTACTGATGTTGCTAAAGCGCTTTTCCAAATGGTGTCATCACCATCGTTAGTTGGTTGATAATGCTGGTGGAGAACATTTCCCTGCTTATCGATGGCAACCGCTTTAATCCGAGTCCCACCCAAATCAATTCCTATTACAATTTCTGACATATTTTTAGTATTTAAATTTAAAGTTGGCCCTCACTAATACTCCAGCCACCATCAACAGCTATTATTTGACCAGTTGTAAACCTTGACAGATCGCTCATGAAATATACAGCCAGTCCATCCAGATCAGAGGGACGTCCAATTCGTCCGCCATCCAACGGTTGTTTCGTTTTAATGAACGACAGAATGGTTTCATCTTCCGCAGCTCGCCGTGCCATTGGTGTTTCAACCAATGCCGGAGCGATGACGTTTATCCGGATATTATCTTTTGCATAATAAGCTGCTGCCGATTTTGTGAAACCAATTACGGCCGATTTTGCCGCTGCATAGGCATGGGTTGAAAAATATTGAGGTGATGGTGAATAGCCCAGTACGGAGCCCATATTTAGGATGGTTCCAACTGTTTTCTGTTTTAAAAATTGCCGGACAGCGGCCTGATTGGACAACATCAGCGAAGTAAGATTTAATTCCAGGGTTTTATTCCATCCTTCCAGTGTAATTTCATGCAGCGGTCCATCGCCCATCTTTCGTCCACTACCTCCAGCGACATGATAGAGTCCGTCAAAACCTCCGAATTTACTGATACAGAATTCAATGGCAAGAACGGCTGTTGACGGCTCAACTGCATCAGCTACCAGTGCAGCAGCATTTTTGCCCAAAACAACCTCAGATTCATCGGCGCTTTCCTGATTTCGGCCCACCACCACAACATAAGCCCCATTTTCGATAAAAGCCTTTGCAGCCGAAAGACCAAGACCAGTGGTACCACCAATGATAACCAGTTTTTTGTTGGCTAAACTTTTTTCTGTCATATTTATTTATTTCCGTTAAATTCCCGAATGGCATCGACCATTGCCACAATATTCTCTACCGGAACCCCTGCTTGAATGTTGTGAACAGTATTGAACACAAAACCTCCATCGGTTGCAAAGATATCGCATAAACGTAGTACTTCTTCACGCACTTTTTCTGGACTTGCGTAAGGTAGAACTTTCTGGGTGTCGATACCTCCACCCCAGAAAACGAGGTCTTTTCCGTAGGTCTTTTCCAGATGAACCGGGTCCATTCCCTGAGCATTTATCTGCACAGGATTAATTATATCAAAGCCGGCTGCAATAAAATGCTTCATGAAAGATTCTACAGTCCCACACGAATGTTTAAAGGATTTTTAAAGTTTTTGTATTCATTTGATTTATTTCTAGTTAGGTGTTTTA
>CAILJH010000165.1 GCA_903834475.1 uncultured Prolixibacteraceae bacterium
ATACTGAACCGGAAACCGCATGTCGTCGAAATTTCGGTCGCTGCTGATGTGTACCGATTCCAAAAATTCGAGCATACTTTTGCCGTGATACCATGGCATCAGAGTAGTCGGTTCAACTACATTTTCACCTTTCAGTGCAGCAATCGGGATGAAATTTACGTCCGGAACATCCAGCTGGGTGATGAATGATTTGTAATCGGCAACAATTTCATCGAACACTTTCTGATCGTAATTGACCAGATCCATTTTATTTACAGCCAAAACTACGTGTTTGATTCCAAGCAACGATACCAGGAACGTATGACGACGGGTTTGGGTAATTACGCCTTTGGTGGCGTCAATCAGGATAATGGCCAGGTTGGCGGTTGATGCGCCTGTAACCATATTCCGGGTATATTGCGTGTGCCCGGGAGTATCAGCAATGATGAATTTCCGCTTATTGGTAGAGAAATATCGGTAGGCAACATCAATGGTAATTCCCTGTTCGCGTTCGGCTTTTAAACCGTCCAGAAGCAATGCATAATCGATTTCTTCTCCGGCATGGCCAACTCGTTTACTGTCGCGTTCAAGCGCCGAAAGCTGGTCTTCGTATATTTTTTTGCTGTCGAACAGCAAACGTCCGATCAAGGTCGATTTTCCATCGTCAACTGAACCTGCAGTTAATAAGCGCAGCAAGTCCTTTTTTTCGTCCTGATCTAAATAGGCATTAATATCGAGTGTTCCACGAGCCTCGCCAAAAGGAGAGTTTTCGGTGGAATTATTTTGAGTATTTTTTGTCATTATAGTTGTCTATGTTTTGATGTTGTCAAAAATAAGTAGTCGTTGTTGTAATTGTTGTATTTGTTGTCGTGTTTAATTGTTGAGTTTAGGTTTTCCAGTTGGTTTCGACGTAAGTCATGAAATTTGAAATTTTAACTCCGAGTTTATTTAATTCTTCGGCGATTTCTTTCCATCCGGTATCAGGGTGAACTGTATTCAAAAATTCTGCCTGCGTTGTTGATTCAAGCAATGATGCATGACTGTAAATCAAAAACTTTATAAAATCGGCTTTGTATTTCCGTCTGCCATAGCCCTCAACAATATTGTCTTTTATTGATTGACTTGAACGTCTGATTTGACTGCCTGTTTCAAATTTGTCTGGATTTGGAAGTTTGATAGTTAGAAAATAAATACGAACAGTCAGGTCGAATGCCTGTACGTATATTTCCAGATCTTTGTAGCTCTTCATCTAATACCAAATTTAAAAGGTCAATAAATCAGGAAGCTTTATACTGTTAACATTGAAAACAATTCAAACAATTATAACAATTACAACCAAGACAACATTTAAAAATACCCTTCCCGCTTTTTCTGCTCCATTGATCCGTCCTGGTCGAAGTCGATTACCCGTGTGGTTCTTTCTGAAACAGTCACTGTCATCATTTCTTCGACTATTTTTTCAATGGTATCTGCTTCCGATTCAACGGCTCCGGTCAGTGGGTAACAACCCAGTGTGCGGAAACGAACCATTTTCATTTCAGCCTTTTCAGCTATTTCCTTAGGCATCCGCCCATCGTCAACCATAATCAGGTTTCCGTCAACAGTCACACACGGACGCTCTTTGGCAAAATAAAGTGGTACGATTGGGATTTTTTCCAGACGGATATATTGCCAGATGTCGAGTTCTGTCCAGTTAGAAATCGGGAA
>CAILJH010000166.1 GCA_903834475.1 uncultured Prolixibacteraceae bacterium
AGTTTGCAGCTGCTCATTGGCACTCATGCCTTGATTGAAGACAAAGTAAATTTCCAGAAGCTCGGTTTGGTCATTGTTGACGAGCAACATCGTTTTGGAGTGGCCCAACGTGCCAAACTCTGGAAAAAGAATGAATTTACTCCGCCTCATGTGTTGGTGATGACTGCTACACCAATTCCCCGAACCTTGGCAATGACTGTTTATGGCGATCTGGATGTTTCGGTAATCGACGAATTGCCACCAGGTCGCAAACCCATACAAACCTTACATTATTACGAAAACCGCCGAAAGCAGGTCTATGATTTTATTCGCGAGCAGGTGACAGTTGGACGGCAGGTTTATGTGGTTTATCCGTTAATCAAGGAATCGGAAAAGCTCGATTTGAAGAATGTGGAGAATGGCTATGATTTGCTGAAGCAGGTTTTTCCGCGATATTCAATCAGCATGGTTCATGGCAAAATGAAACCTGCCGAAAAGGATGCTGAAATGCAGCTTTTCAAAGAAGGCAAAACACAAATTATGGTGGCTACAACCGTTATTGAGGTAGGTGTTGATGTGCCGAATGCCTCGGTGATGATTATCGAAAGTTCGGAGCGGTTTGGTCTTTCGCAATTGCACCAGCTGAGGGGCAGGGTAGGGCGCGGCGCCGAACAATCGTATTGTTTGCTGATGTCCTCGTACAAAATTAGCAACGAAAGCCGCAAACGTATAGAAACAATGGTGAGAACCAACGACGGATTTGAAATTGCCGAAGTCGATATGCAACTGCGCGGACCTGGCGATCTGGAAGGAACTCAGCAAAGTGGTATCGGGTTCACCCTGAAAATTGCCAATTTGGGTCGCGATGGCGAAATTCTGCAGCATGCACGCAATCAAGCCTCTGATTTATTAGATGAAGACCCCAAACTTCAGAAACAGGAAAACCAGATCTTGGTTTATCACCTTCTGAGAATGAAAAATACAGAGTTTAACTGGAGTTCGATCAGTTAAGTGGAGTAGGGAGACCGATGACCGGGGAGAATAGCTTGTTGCCAGTAGCTTGAAGTTTGCATCTCAATTATTGGAGGACATCGGGCAAAAAAAAGGGAATTTTCTCATTTCAGGGAGAAAATCCTCGTTTAAACGACAAAATTCTCGTTCAAATGAGAAAATTCTATCTGTGGTGAGAAAATTCTAATTTCAGCGAGAAAAAAGTCAGGAAATGAGTGTTTTTGCTATCTTTAAGTTAATAGTGCATAACTACCAATCTGCCAGCCAAACCTGATTTTTTTCAGGATGTAAAACAATTGTTTGAACTATATTTCCACCCCTAAAAAATATCAAGAACATGAAGAAAAGTATTTGGATAGCTGGCCTATTTGTTTCAATGGCGATGGTCAGTCAGGCTCAAAATGTGAGTAAAGGCAAGGTCATTCGCGAGGTAAAAGGTAAAGGCTTTTATTACGAATCTATTATGAAGGATGTAAATGCCGTTGAGGAAAAACTTTCGGAGAAAGAACCTTTTGTTCGCTTTATTATGGATCAGGCCGGCATGGATTTACCTAATAATCCTTTG
>CAILJH010000167.1 GCA_903834475.1 uncultured Prolixibacteraceae bacterium
CTAATTAGTTTTCATTAGAACCTGTATTGAGCCATATTTCTGGAATAATTGGAAGCTAATGATTTGTGCAAGTTTGGCATTTTCTATAGTTGTTTCTATTATAGCAGCACAACTACCTAAATCGAAACAAAATAATTAATGGTTTTGCACTCAAAATAAACCTACCGCTTGAACAGCAACTACCCCAAAGTGGCGGTTCAGTGGTTTAATCAAGTATTCAAAATTAATAACAAGACCTTTTCAGATACCAGAACCGTTTGCAGACGAGAAAATTTACAGAAAATTAATATCTTTAATCCACATCTAACCAAAACTGGAGGACAAAATTATGTTGGAACACGTTCACAAACACATCATTTCTGAGTTGCAGCAAAGTGCAAAAACAGATATTATTTTTATCCTTTCTTCCATCGTACTTAACCTGATTACACTTGCAATCAATTCAGGGTCAGTGGATAAATCACGTACCGATGAAACCATTCTGGTAGTGATGTTCATTTTTGTTGCCCTGGTAATTTTAATCAATGTGGTTGCCATTGTTGGTTTGCTGAAAGGGAAAGAAACAAGGGCAAAGCTTTTAAACGGCATCATTGCGATGTACAAAGATCAACACGTTGACAAGTATTACGATGAGTCGCTGCTTAGCAGTTACAGCGTAAGGTATAACCTGTTTATCATGGTGGTGGTTTGTACCGGAATTATCGCCATCATTGTTCCGTTTGTGATGCGATAAAGATTAATAGTATATTTGCCGCCTGTAAATTAAAACCTTCAAGAATGAAAGCATATGTATTTCCAGGACAGGGTGCGCAATACCCCGGAATGGGCAAAGATTTGTACGAAAATTCGCCATTGGCCAAAGAACTTTTCGAGAAAGCCAATGATATTTTAGGATTCCGGATTACTGACATCATGTTCGACGGAACTGAAGAAGACCTGAAACAAACCAAAGTCACTCAACCTGCTATTTTCTTACATTCAGTTTTACTGGCAAAAACCTTAGAAAACTTTCAGCCTGAAATGGTTGCCGGTCACTCTTTGGGTGAATTTTCGGCACTGGTTGCCAATGGGGCATTGAGTTTTGAAGATGGTTTGATACTGGTTTCAAAACGTGCACAGGCTATGCAAAAAGCCTGCGAAGCTGAACCTTCCACCATGGCCGCCATTGTTGGACTGGATGATGAAGTAGTTGAAGAAGTTTGTGCTTCGATCGACGAAATAGTGGTTCCGGCCAATTACAACTGCCCCGGACAACTCGTGATATCCGGTTCGTTTTCTGGTATCGACAAAGCCTGTGAAGCATTGACTGCCCGTGGTGCCAAACGTGCATTGAAACTTTCAGTTGGAGGTGCTTTCCACTCACCACTCATGGAACCTGCCCGCGAAGAACTGGCTGCGGCAATCGAAGCCACGCCATTCTCAGTTCCGGTTTGCCCGATTTACCAGAATGTCAATGCAGCTCCAACTTCTGATCCTATCGTGATCAAACAAAACCTGATTGCCCAGCTTACTGCTCCGGTCAGATGGACACAAACCGCCAAAAACATGATTGAAGGTGGTGCAACTTTATTCACCGAAATTGGTCCCGGTAAAGTACTTCAGGGATTAATAAAAAAAGTTGACCGTAATGCTGAAGTTGCCGGTGTGCAAAGCTTTGAATAATCATTAGAGAAAAAGAAAATAAGGAAATAGAAAACTGCCGGAGAAATCTGGCAGTTCTTGTTTCAGTAGATTCGTTCTCTTTTAAACAAATTCTTTTCGTTTGCAAATCGGACTCTCAAAAGTGTAATCACTTTAATATCTCTGCTTTAAACTCCTCCAGAATTTGTTGATGATCGAAAGCCAATTCAGGAAGTTGATGCAGTGGAAACCATTGTGCTTTGGCAGCATCATCACCGGCACTGGCTAATAATTCATGGTCGGTAAAAGCATAAAAAAGAACGGAGATGGTTCGATGCCGCGGATCGCGGTTAACGGCACCATAGGCACGAAACTGCTTCAGCTCCCCTACCCTGATTCCGGTTTCTTCTTCCAACTCGCGTCGACATGCTTTATCCAATTCTTCATCCAATTCAACAAATCCTCCCGGAAGCGCCCATTTCCCTTTGAAGGGTTCGCGACCGCGTTCAATCAATAAAACCGATTGTTGATTACTGATCAGTATTGCATCAACGGTTACTGCTGGTCGGGGATATGGATATGTGTACATAGTTGAAACATAAATTTGGCAGAGACGCACGGCTGTGTGTCTCTATAGATTGACTAATCTTTAATAATCTTTTTCATCACCCGCATTTGGTGGGTGTAACGTTTGGTTTCAAGGTTGTAAATTCCGAATTGATCAACATTGTCAATCCGGACTTTTCCGGATGCATGAATGATTTTATTCTTTTCCCAGATTATTCCTACATGGACAATACGACCTTCGTCATTATCAAAAAAAGCCAGGTCACCAGGTTTGGTTTCCTCGATGAAACTTAGCGCTTTGCCGCAATGTACCTGCTGACCGGCATCGCGGGGAATAGCGTATCCGGCCATTTTATATATTATCTGAGTTAAGCCTGAACAGTCGATTCCCAAAGGCGAACGGCCGCCCCACAAATATGGAGCGTTGAAATATTTCAAAGCCTGATCGATCATAACCTTCCGAACATTGGCCGGTTTCTTATAGGTGAAATTTCCTGTATGCTCAAAGACTTCCTGTTGAATGGAGAATTCTTTCAGATACGGACGCCAGCAAGGAAGCGTACTTCCGGCCACAATCATCATGGTTTGTTCGGCATTTACCGGAATAATATTAAAAATATCGGTGGTAACGGCAAAAGGGGAATGATCTATCTTTTGATACGTCTTCTCCATCAAGGGAGTAATCATTTTCATATCAATCCAACCATCGTAACCATCAAATGCCAGTTTCACATGCGCCCATCCAAGCATGATTTCATTCACAACAAAATGCTCGCCATAAAGAATCTGGGTAATCATCTCACTTTGTTCCGAAGGCTCCCTGCGCACAGGAATAATACTTAAACCTGAAATACCATAGTTCATAGTCGATGGATTTATCGGATAAATTTGCGCGAATGGCATTCAATTCCGCTGGTTTATTGCTTCGACTGCCCGTAACTTCGAAGATTTTACTAATTTTAATTTATCAAAGATAAAACTTCAGAGTTACTTTCTAAATTGCAGAGGTTTTCAAAATCCAGAACTTATGAAAAAGTTATTAACCCGACTTAATAAATCATATCATCTATTTTATCTAACCACGGTATTTGTTGCCGGCATTGGTTTAATCTTTTTGGTTTTTCCGGGAGAAAGCCGCTTTCGGTTCGAGTTTCAGAAAGGAAGTCCCTGGAGACACGAAACCTTGATAGCTCCGTTCAATTTTGCAATTTTAAAAACTGATGCTGAAATTAAAATTGAAAATGATTCCACGCTAAAAACCTATGTTCCCTATTTTACCATAGATACCCTGATTGAAAACTCCAAAGTTGGAGTCTTTACGCTTGAACTTTCAAAACTTGCTGACAAGAACCCGTCATTAAAAGCTTGCGAAAGCATTCATAATTTGCCTGGCATTTTAAGAAATATTTACAACGCAGGCATACTTCCTAAACCAATAAATTCATACAAGGAATTGGAAGGAAAGTCAGAAATCATAAAAATCAGAGGAAATAAGGGAGAAAAAATACCTGTAATCCAACTAAATTCCATCAAGTCGGCTTACCAGGAACTGAATGATACGATCCGGAAAATTACCGGAAAGTATTATGCTGAAATCATTCAAAAAATAATTCTCAGTGATTACATCGCTGAAAATCTGGATTTTGACGAAAAGATCAACCGGGATGAAAAAAAACAATTGTTAGACAAGCTTTCAGCAACTAAAGGTATGGTACAGGCTGGTGAACGAATTATTTTTCAGGGAGATCTGGTCGGTCAGGAAAAATTTATGATTTTGGAATCGCTCAAACAGGCATACGAAACCAAACGGGGTGATAATATTGAATATTTGCTGGTCATTGCCGGTCGCCTGATCATCATTACTTCACTTATTGGTCTGATGTTTCTCTACTTGCTTTTTTACCGTCGGGAACTTTTCGACCACAAACGCAATCTGTCATTTATTATCATGATGATTGTTCTGATGGTTTTCATGGCAGCTTTTGCGACCAAAGTAAAACTGATAAATATTTACATGGTTCCCATGGCCATACTGCCCATTTTAATCCGGATTTTCTATGATTCGCGTACCGCAATTTTTTCGTTGGTGGTTACCACTTTAATCATCGGATATTTTGCACCAAATAGTTACGAATACATTATTCTACAGATTGTTGCAGGAATTATTGCCGTTTTTACCTTGAACAAACTTCACAAACGGTCGCATCTGGTAATTTCGGCATTTGCTGTATTTATAAGCTATTCGGTGGTTTATATTGCAATGGCTATGGTTCAGGAAGGTAGCCTCGAAAACATCAATTGGGAAGCTCTGGAATGGTTCGGAATCAGTAGCTTTCTAATTTTCATTACCTATCCGCTAATCGATATTTTTGAACGGATTTTTGGATTTGTTTCAGATGTTACCCTAATCGAACTCTCAAATTCCAACCAGCCATTACTCCGGAAACTGGCAGAGGAAGCACCCGGAACCTTCCAGCATTCCCTTCAGGTAGCTAACCTGGCTGAGGCAGTTATTCAACGAATAGGTGGAAACCCATTTTTGGTATATGCTGGTGCTTTATACCACGACATTGGGAAAACTTATAAATCAGAATATTTCATCGAAAACCAGGTTGCTGGTATGAATCCACACGACAGTTTGGACTATTTGAAGAGTGCTGTAATTATTATTGATCATGTAACCTATGGAGTTCAACTTGCCAGAAAATACAAATTGCCGGAAGTCCTCATTTCGTTTATCACGACTCACCATGGCACAACGCAATCCAACTATTTTTATAAAAAGTACCAAATTGATAATCCAGGTGTAGAGGTTGATACTACCCTGTTTTCTTATCCGGGGCCTTTACCGCATAACAAGGAAATGGCAGTATTGATGCTTACTGATGGCATCGAAGCAACAGCACATAGTTTAAAGGAAAAAACGGCTGCCACTTTTAGCGAGATGATCGACTATTTGGTTGATCAAAAAATCAAGTCAAACCAGTTGATTGATGCAGATTTGACTTTGCGCGAAATCACCATTCTGAAAAGCACCTTGCTCGAAAAACTGGTCAGTATTTACCATATCAGGATTGAGTACCCGAAATGAATGGTTAATGGATAAATGGTAGAATTGTCAAATTCCTTTGAAAAACGAATGATAAAAGCGGAACGAAGACATTAACAGTGGAATTCCCATAGTGATGTAAATGAGTGAAAGATACTCCGGTGAAACCGCTCCTGTTTTACGAAGCATTATTCCTGAAGAAATCATGATTCCCATCATCAGGTAACTCTTCCAATTAAAAAATGAGAAGACACACGGACGTTCGATCGAAAGATTAAGAATCCGGGCAACATGTTTCCCTGATATTTTGGAAAACAAAAGATTGAAAAATAGTGTACCTCCAAGAATACAAGCGATAATCCGGATAACTAAAAAATGCGGATAGGCCATTATATATGAATATCCACGGTATTCGAGCATACCTCCGGCAAAAGTCCAAACCAATGCAGCGATGAAGAGCAGATAATGTTTCGAAATACGTGGAGTCAGAGATTCAAAACGCATATCAGGATTGTTAGGCTACAAAGAAATGAAATATTTTTGTCAAGATAAAGGAACTCACCGGATTCCAAATTATTTGCTTCGATAGTTAGGACAAGCGAACTAAAACCAAATTCAGCTTCGTTCCTGACCTCCATTCAAAAAAAGAATTGCCAAGGTTGTTTTTTGATGAATTTTCATGATTTTTACTGGCAATCGACTTCAATTCTTAAATAAAATCTTGATATTTGTTATACTTTAATACATAAAAAATACATATCCCCTTAAATCATTACGCCATGTTTAAAATCCAGACCTTAAACAAAATTGATCCGGAAGGATTGAAGATTTTCCAGCTCGATAAGTACGAAATTGCCAGTGAGTTTGCCAGTCCTGATGCAATAATTGTTCGCAGTCAGGCCATGCACGACATGGAATTACCTGTTGGTTTGCTTTCGATTGCCCGCGCTGGTGCAGGAGTAAATAACATACCGATCGAAAAATGTACCGAAAAAGGAATTGTAGTTTACAACACTCCAGGTGCCAATGCGCACGGAGTAAAAGAAATAGTCATTGCCGGAATGCTGCTGGCGTCGCGCGATATCGCCGGATCAATCGAATGGGCTAAAACCTTAAAAGGAAAAGGCGCTGAAGTACCTGCTTTGGTGGAAAAAGGTAAAACCAATTTTGGTGGTACTGAAATTCGCGGAAAAACATTGGCTGTGATTGGATTAGGCGCCATTGGCGTTCTGGTTGCCAATGCGGCTCAGGCGCTCGGTATGAATGTTCTTGGTTATGACCCCTATATTTCAGTCAATTTTGCTTGGAAACTCAGCCGGAATGTGAAGAAAGCTGAAGGAATGGAATCTTTGCTTTCCAATGCTGATTTTGTTACCATTCACATACCACAGATGCCTGAAACCAAGGGATTCATCAATAAGGACAAACTGAAGATGATGAAAAATGGAGTGAAAATCCTGAACTTTGCTCGCGGTGGTCTGGTAAACAATCAGGATATGATAGAGGCTCTTGAATCCGGAAAAGTCGGGAAATATGTAACCGATTTTCCTGAAGACGAATTGATCAACGTAAAGAATATCATTGCCATTCCTCACCTGGGAGCCTCGACGGAAGAGTCGGAAACCAATTGTGCGATTATGGCTGTGAATCAAACCATCGAATACCTGGAAAATGGAAATATCATTAATTCAGTTAATTTTCCGGATACCGAAATGGAGCGAAACGGCGGAACCCGCATCGTAGTTGCCAATAAAAATGTTCCGAAGATGGTTAGCCAGATCTCGGCGCTTCTGGCTCACGAAGGTCTGAATATTTCGAATATGCTGAATAAAAATAAAGCTGAAATAGCTTATAACATCATAGATATCGACGGTTCTGTTCCTTCAGCAGTAAAAGATATGATCTCTGCCATTGAAGGAGTTATTATGGTTAGGATTTTGCCTCCCAAATAATAAGTTTCCATTAAACCGTAAATTATTACCCGGTAAAAACATGGCGTAATTGCTATCTTTGCCGGGTAATTTTTATGAATGCAACAGTCTGTTTAATTAAACGCGAAGACACAAAGGCGCAAAACATTGGATTTCCAATTAATATTTCTTAGCGATTTAGCGGCTTCGCGTTTAATTTTTTTTTGGAGACAATTAGGTATATCTATTTTAATGAAACTGAAAATAAAATTTCTATCAAATAACAATGGAAAAAAATCTCGTTACAAAAGCAGCCGATAATGTCCGGATCCTCTCGGCTTCAATGGTTGAAAAAGCCAAATCCGGGCATCCCGGTGGTGCAATGGGTGGAGCAGACTTTATTACCGTATTGTATTCAGAGTTTCTGAACTACGACCCAAGTGATATGACCTGGATCAACCGAGACCGGTTTTTTTTGGATCCGGGCCACATGTCACCCATGCTGTATTCCATCCTGTCGATGACCGGTAACTATACCATGGAAGAACTTTCGAATTTCCGTCAATGGGGAAGCCCAACGCCTGGTCACCCTGAAGTTGAGCCAGCACGCGGTGTTGAAAACACATCAGGCCCACTTGGTCAGGGTCACGTAATGGCCATTGGAGCAGCTATTTCAGAACGATTCATGGTTTCTCGCTTTGGCGAATGTATGGCTCACAAAACGTACACATTTATTTCCGACGGTGGTGTTCAGGAAGAAATTTCGCAAGGAGGCGGTCGTATTGCCGGTTTCCTTGGCTTGAACAACCTGATCATGTTCTACGATTCGAACGACATCCAACTTTCGACTGAAACGAAAGATGTTACCTCCGAAGATACCGCAAAAAAATACGAAGCATGGGGATGGAAAGTGGTTACCATCGATGGCAACAACGCCGATGCAATCCGTGCTGCATTGAAGGACGCTCAGTCTGAAAAAGAAAAACCTACCCTGATTATTGGTAAAACCATCATGGGTAAAGGTGCCTTGAAAGAAGATGGTTCAAGTTTCGAACGTCAATGCGCTACTCATGGAATGCCTTTGGGCGAATCCGGAGCATCATACGAGAAATCAATCCTGAATCTGGATGGAGATCCTAAAAACCCATTCGTTATTTTCGACGATGTTCAAGCCTTGTTTGATTCCCGCAAAGCTGAATTGATTGCAGCAGCAGCTCAGCAAAAAGCCACTCAGCAAGCCTGGGAAAAAGCAAATCCTGAATTGGCAGCCAAACTGGCTAAATTTTTCAGCAAATCGGCTCCGGAATTTGACTTCAGTAAAATCGTACAGAAAGCCGGTTCAGCTACACGTGCCGCTTCAAGCACCGTTTTGGCTGCTTTTGCCGGTGAAGTTGAGAACATGGTTGTTTCCTCAGCCGACCTTTCAAATTCCGACAAAACCGACGGCTTCCTGAAAAAAACCAAGGCCTTTACCAAGGGTGATTTCTCTGGGTCATTCTTTCAGGCAGGTGTTTGTGAGTTGACGATGGCTTGTATCATGAACGGAATGGCGCTGCATGGCGGTATCATCCCGGTTTGCGGAACATTCTTTGTATTCTCTGATTACATGAAACCAGCGGTTCGTATGGCTGCACTGATGCAATTGCCTGTGAAGTACGTTTGGACTCACGATGCTTTCCGCGTTGGTGAAGATGGCCCAACTCATCAGCCTGTTGAACAGGAAGCTCAAATCCGCCTGATGGAAAAACTAAAAAACCACCACGGCAAAAACTCAACGTTGGTACTTCGCCCTGCTGATGCAGAAGAAGCTACTGTTGCATGGAAATTAGCTCTTGAAAATATTGATACTCCAACTGCGCTGATCCTTTCACGTCAGAACATCAAAAATTTGCCTTCAAAAGGAGATCGTTATGCTGAAGCTCAGCAAGCCGCCAAAGGCGCATACATTGTTACCGATTCTGAAGGTACTCCTGATGTGATCCTTTTGGCCAGTGGTTCAGAAGTTGCCACTTTGGTTGAAGGACAGATATTACTCGAAAAAGAAGACATCAAATGCCGCATCGTTTCTGTTCCTTCTGAAGGCTTGTTCCGCAGTCAAAGCAAGGAATACCAGCAAAGTGTATTGCCAGCAGGAATTAAGAAATTCGGTTTGACCGCCGGATTACCTGTTAATTTGGAAGGACTGGTTGCCTGTGAAGGAAAAGTATTCGGATTGGAATCTTTCGGATTCTCTGCGCCTTATACTGTTTTGGATGAAAAACTTGGTTTCACAGCACAAAACGTTTACAACCAGGTAAAAGAAATGCTCGGATAAATATTCTCCTACTGACGGGGTGACTTGAAGTCACCCTGTCAGTAAAAAATAACAAATAAGGCAGCCCGGTTGGAGCTGCCTTATTTGTTTATATTTGATCGTCATGCTGAACTTGTTTCAGCATCTTTGTATTATTTGAGACCCTGAAACAAGCCTTCGACGTGAGCTAAGTTGAACGTTCAGGGTAACTTCTAAATTTTATTTCTTCGTCACTTCTACCCTTTTACCTTCGTAAGTTATCGTTGTATCAGCTTTCTTCGTTAAATCGAAAGCTGCCGGTTTCTGTTTGCTCACCCAAACAATGTTGAATGTGCGTAATTTCAGCATGCCATCAAACGATCCGGTTGAAGCACCGATAGTCAGTTTTCCGGATTGCTCGTTATATTTGATTTGAATGGTATTGAAAGCTCCTTTTTCGTAATTGTAGTTGATGCCTTCGTCTTCGTACAAGGTGAATTCAGCGTCTTTTCCGGTGTAAACATACAGTGTAATTACATCAGCCTGTTTCTCGCCGGTGTACTGAATTTCAGGACCAAAAGGCACAATCGAACCTTCTTTCACAAATAACGGCATCCGCTCGTATGGCGCGTCAACGCTGATTTTCTGACCGCCTTTGGTATATTTTCCGGAGTACAAATCGTACCAGCCATTGGCCGCCGGGAAATATACTTCGCGGGTTCGGGCTTTGTACTGATAGACCGGAGCAACCATCAGCGAAGGACCAAACATATACTGGTCACCAACATTCTCCACTTTTTTATCACCGTTAAAATCCATCACCAGTGCTCGCATGATGGTATAATCTTCGAAATGTGTTTTTCCGGCGAGTGAATAAATGTAAGGCATCAAACGGTACCGCAATTTGTCGGAGTAAACCATGCTTTTGTATGCCGGATGAGTTTCAGGAGCCATGTTGTAAACTTCGCGGTACGGAAACTGACCATGACTGCGAAACAGCGGACAGAAAGCCCCAAACTGATACCAGCGTGCATTCAACTCGCGCCATTCGTTTTGGTCTTCCGAACCTTCTTTAGCTTTGACATATCTGTTCTCGACGCAGAATCCTCCAATATCCATGGTCCAGTATGGAATTCCGGAAATGGCAAAATTCAAACCTGCTGAAATCTGTGCTTTCATATCTTCCCAACGTGTACCAATGTCGCCACTCCACGTTGCTGTTGAATAGCGCTGCAATCCGGCAAATCCGGAGCGGGTCAGAAGAAAAACCCGTTTGTTGGGATCCACGCTTCGCTGACCATCATAAATAGCTTCGGCATTCATCAGCGCATAAGCATTGAAATATTTAGTCGATGGTCCGAGAGCAGTCGGAGTTGTCAGCTTTTTACGGTATTCGATGCTCGAATTCGAAAGAATATCCGGCTCTGAAGCATCCATCCACCAGGCATCAAATCCTTTGGAATAAAGGTGTTCCTTCATTTGGTTCCAGAATAATTTACGGGCATCGGCGCTGTATGCATCATAGAATGAACCGATATATCCTTTTCCAATCCAGTCGCGAACACTGTCTTTGGTGGCCTGTTGAAACATCCAGCCTTTGCTGTCGAATTCCTTGTAATGGTCGGTCGTATGATAGAATTTCGGCCAAACGGAAATCATGATATGAGCGTGCAAATCGTGTACATTTTTAACCATTCCGGCCGGGTCAGGAAAGAAGCTTGGATTAAATTCATGCGAACCCCAGTCTTTAACCGGCCAGTAACTCCAGTCGAGTACAATATTGTCGAGTGGAATCTGGCGTTTGCGGTATTCTTTAACCACATTCACCAGTTCGTCAGCCGATTTGTAACGTTCGCGGCTCTGCCAGTAACCCATCGCCCATTTCGGCATAATCTGCGCTTTGCCCGTCACCGTGCGATATCCGCTGATTACTTCATCCAGATTTTTTCCTTTTATGAAATAATAATCGATCTGATCACCCATTTCCGAAGAAAGTTGCAGCGCATTTTGGTCTGTTTTTGGCCGTGGACTCAAAGCTTTCAGTCCAATGTACGAAGTACCTCCATCGGGCTTCCATTCCAACCGGATCGAATATTTTTTGCCTTTTTCCAGCACTTTGGTGAATTTGTATGTATTCGGATTCCATGCAGTACGCCAGCGTTCAGGAACGACTAACTCATTGTCGATAAAAACTTTGGTATATCCGGCATAATACAGTTTGAAATGAAACTCTCCAGATTCTTTGGGCTCAATCCGGCCTTTCCACACAATCGTCGAATTGTTGAATTGAAATCCCTCCGGAAATTTTTTGATGGTGGTCAGGTTTTCGTAATCGATGGATGATTCGTTGCGGTTGGCAAACACCTTAGTAGTATCCGAATTGGTATAATAAATTCCGGACAAACCACCCTCCTCGCCCTTTGCATTGTAGAGTTTGAACAAATCCATATTGGAATAATCGCGCGGATCGCCGAATTTGGTTACCGAATAATTGTCCCACAAAAGACCATAGTTTTTATTTGATACTACAAAAGGAACCGACACTTTGGTATTGTATTGATACAGAATCTCGTTGCGACCTTTGTAGTTAAACTCGTCGGACTGATGCTGTCCAAGTCCGTAAAATGCTTCATCATCAGGCGATTCAAAAATCTGCGAAAAGCTAAATCCTGAAGTTCCTTCAACAGTAATTGGTGTAAATGACTGGCCATTTTTTCGCTCCTGAAGAATTTTATGATTATTCTCGTCGTAAAAAAGCACAGCTCCGGAAGTTGTAGAAACTTTGGCTTTTAATTTGGCCGTCGATAAAATCAGGCTATCATTCTGCTCAACGACATTGAAAGTAGTCGGAACAGCAGCATTATCCACAACACACAAGCTTTTTGCAGCTGAAACCTGATTTCCAGGAGTGGCTATCACACGGATAATCCGGTCGCTGATCACTTGAAGGTTGATGGTTTTAGCACCATTTTGGGAGATAGATGTCGGATGGATTAGCACTCCGTTGGAAGTTTTTTCCCAGACTTTCTGCGAACTGGCTGCAATAGAAAATATTAAAAATAATGGAATCAAAAGTTTTTGCATGGTATAGCTGGTTAAATCAGGTTGATATTTAATACTGTAAAAATAACAAAAAGCCAGAATATAAAGCCGCTTTCATTGAAGCCATATAAATATCATGACTTTTTAATATCCGGTGTTTACTTCCTTTTATTTGGTTTTAATCCAGACTTCCATTTCGCCGGGCCCACGGTTCGCCCACGAATAGTAAGGAATTGCGGTGAAATTCAGGATTGATCCGTCAGTTTTAGAATCCTTTCCCTTTCCAGAATTTTTTGCCTGACCTTTCAGAAGTACTACACCACCCAATATTTCAGGATGATACTCTGATTTCAATGCAGCATTTTCCGACAAAATCAGGTTCAACACATGTTTGTCCTGATAATCGGGCCATTCGGCACAATATACCACCGGACCACGCATCAATGCAAGCTTGTTTTGATCGTCTGCAACTTTTTCGTTAGCTTCAACCCTGCGGATTTCCATTGGCAGCGAAAATGCTACTTCATCTCCTTTTTTCCACTTGTTACTAATAACTGCATAACCATTTTCAAGCTGATAATCGACTGCTTTACCATTCACCTTCAGTGCAAATTTCTTTTCTGAAGCAGTTGCAAAACGATACAGACTGCCTGGAATTGGCTTGTCAGACAACCAACCCGGAATCCTCAGGGCCAATTCAAACGACTTCGCATTTTCAGGATTGATACTGAATTTCACTTCGCCATCCCAGGGATATTTGGAGCTTTGCTCAATTTCCAGCTTTTCGCCACCCATCGTCACTTGGACTTTGCTTTGAATAAACAGGTTAACATACAGGCGCGAATCTGTCTGTCCATAAATATAGCCCGGAACAGAAGGAATGAACCGACACACATTGCTGGGGCAACAGGCACATCCGAACCATTCGCTGCGCGAATGTTCACCGTTTGATTCGAGTGGATTTGGATAGAAAAAATGGTCACCACCTTGCGAAACACCCGAAATCATTCCGTTGTAAAGAATTTGTTCGAGCACGTCAAAATATTTTGAATCGCCATGCAAGAGAAAAAGTCGGTAATTCCAGAAAATCTCTCCGATTGAAGCACAGGTTTCATTGTAGGCCGACCTGTTTGGCAATTCATATTTCGGTCCGAAACCCTCATGTCCGGCTTGCGCACCAATTCCCCCGGTGATGTAAAGTTTGTAATTAACCAGATCGTCCCAAATGCGATCGAGGGCCTGAATGTAATTCTTATCTCCGGTTAATGCAGCAACATCAGCCATTCCGGAGTATAAATAGGTAGCCCGGACTGCATGACCAACGGCTTCGGTCTGATCAATTACCGGAATGTGATCCTGCGAATACTCACCCCGTGAATGAGGCGAATTATGTCCACGGCTGTCAATGAAAAATTTGGCCAGATCGAGGTATTCCTTTTTTCCAGTTGTGCGGTACATTTTTACCAGTCCCATTTCAACCACCTGATGACCGGGCGACCGCATCATTTTTCCCGGCCCAAAAGTCCGGACTAAAAGATCGGCATTTTTGACCGCAATATCAAGAAACGATCTTTTGCCCGTTGCCTGAAAATGTGCAACAGCCGCTTCGAACATATGTCCGCTGTTATATAATTCATGACTCAGATCCGACTCCATTTCCCAGCGCTCAGCACCTGACCAGGCGTGTGGATGGGCAGGATCAATCGTTCTGGAGGTGTACAAATAACCATCCGGTTCCTGAGCCTTTGCGATGTACTCTATCAAGGTGTCGATTCGGGCGTCCAACACCGGATCAGGAGTTGTTTGAAGGGAAAAGCTTGCACCTTCAATAATTTTGTAGATGTCACTATCATCAAAAGGATATTCGGTACAAAATTTTCCTTTTTTCAAACCACCGGCCACTTTGAAATTATCGACCCGGCCAGTGATATAGCATTGTTTTATGGCAATCGGGATGGTCACCTCATGGTTCAACCTGATGCGAGGCGCCCAGAATTCATCAGTCACTTTAACCGAAGTAAAAGGAACCGGACGAATTAGATAATCGTTTGTAACAGGCATGTTCTGTGCCTGACAAATTAGCGATCCGGCCAGTAAAATCAAGGCAAATGCAGTTGATTGCAGGAGGTTCATTTTGTACGATTTAGTTCAGATTTCTTTGAATAAAAAACTGTAAACCTCAAAAATAACAAAATAGGTGTTCATTTCACACTTTAAAATAAAATCCGGA
>CAILJH010000168.1 GCA_903834475.1 uncultured Prolixibacteraceae bacterium
AACAGTTGGTGCGGATGGTTGGGCACTAATCACCACATTGGCCGATGCTGAAGAAATACATCCGGCGGCATTGGTTACCGTGAAAGTATATGTTCCGGCAACAAGCAATGAAATGGTAGAACTAACACCTGAACCGGTGGTGGTAGTTCCGCCGGGAGATCTCGTTAAAGTCCATGTTCCGGTTGCTGGCAAACCACTTAAAATTACACTACCGGTTGCCAAAGCGCAGCTTGGTTGGGTAATTGTACCAACCGTTGGAACAGCTGGTGTAGCAGGCTGAGCGTTGATAACTACATTGGCCGAGGCCGGAGAAATACATCCTGAGGCATTGGTCACCTTATACGAATAGGTTCCGGCAGCAAGCAATGATATAGTGGAACTTGTTCCAGTACCGGTGGTGGTAGTTCCGCCGGGAGATCTCGTTAAAGTCCATGTTCCGGTAGCAGGCAATCCGCTTATAACAACACTTCCGGTTGCCAAAGCGCAGCTTGGCTGAGTAATTGTTCCTACCGTGGGAGTGGCTGGAGTACAGGGTTTAACCGTAATGATTACCAGATCTGCAGGCGAATCAATTGTGCCATCATTCACTATCAATGATAAAGTATAATTGGTATTGACGGTAACTGATGGGGCAATAAATGTGGGTTTTTGGGCTGTTGTTGAACTGAGTGTTATCCCAGCCGGGGCAGTCCATAAATATGTAAGAGCATTTCCATCCGGATCGGAAGAAGCACTTCCATCCAAAGTAATAAGACTTAATTCGTTTACCGACTGATCGATTCCGGCATTTGCAACAGGAGGATTATTGCCTGGAGCAGTGAGCTTAACAACAGCCGAACCATTACTTGTATATAACGGAGCAGTGATTGGAAGCCCGGTGATTGGATTAAGATATTCGGGCGTAATTCCCGTAACTTCTTTGCCAAGGCTTGAATCCCAGAATTTATATGTTATGGCATTCCCGGGTGTAAAACCGTTTGCCGGTGTCAGGAAAGTCTCTGAAGTGATAATGTCAACAAAGGAAAGATTATTGAAAATTACTATCGGTTGGGTTAGTGTCACTTTTCCACAGCAAACGCTTCCATCAAACGCTGCAATTTCATCTCCGGCGGCAAGTGCATCTAACCCAATGGCAGCAGTCACCACTTTAATATTCATTTGGTTATACCCATTGTCAGTCCAGTCAATTACAAAATGTCCCTGTGCGAAACAATTTGCCGAAAAGAGAAAAATCAAAAATATGGAGAAAAGTCTATTCATAGACTGAAAGTGTTGAATATTAATTTAGCCAAAACTAAATAACACTTCTTATACGGGTGCGGTATGAAGGGGTTATTTTTTTTGATCCGGTAAAAAAAAATCAACAATTGTTAATAACTAAATGAAGCATAAACCGCTAAATTTCCGGTATTAAATAATGAGTCTGATAACCAGCCTGATTATCAGTTAATAATTCATTGCAGAGAACCTGTTTATGAACTTACAGGATTATATGTTTGAAGTCCCCTGAAAAATCAGTTTCTTTGAAATGATATTACTAAACCAACTGAAATGAAAAATCCTATTTTCTACCTTACCTTATTATTCCTCCTTGTCGGGAGCGACTTCTGTTTTTCACAATCGACCAGTATCTTATGGTATAAACAACCGGCTCAGTATTTTGAAGAAAGCCTGGTGCTTGGTAATGGTAAAATGGGCGCTTCGGTCTTTGGAGGCGTAAAGTCTGATCAGATATTTCTGAATGACATCACGCTTTGGTCAGGCGAACCGGTTAATCCGAATATGAATCCGGAAGCATACAAAAATATTGCTGCCGTGCGTGAAGCATTAAAAAATAACAACTACAAACTGGCTGATGAGCTCAACCGGAAAATTCAGGGCAAATTTTCAGAATCATATGCTCCGCTCGGAACTCTTTTTCTTGAAATGAATCATGATGGCGATTTCAATAATTATTACCGTGAACTCGACATTTCAAAGGCCCTTTCAAAGGTCACTTATGAAGTGAATGGGGTGAAATTTACCCGTGAGTATTTCATTTCATATCCTGATCAGATCATGGTGATTAAGCTAACCAGCAGCCAGAAAGGTGCATTGAATTTCGGGGTAAAATTTGAAAGTCAGCTCAAGAATTCAGTCACAGTTGCTGAGAATACGTTGAACGCAAAAGGATATGCCCCGACTCATGCTGAACCAAATTATATCGGTGAAAAATCAAATGCCGTAACATTTAATGAAAGCAAAGGAATACGTTTTGCAACTCTTATCAAGATAAAAAACAAGGATGGGAAACTTAATTCAACTGATCATTCGATCGGTCTTTCCGACGGAACTGAGGCGCTGGTTTTTATTTCCATAGCCACCAGTTTTAATGGTTTCGATAAAAATCCGGTAACTGAAGGCAAAAATGCTGATCTGATTGCCTCCACTCAGTTGAAGAAATCATACAATAAGTCATTTGAAAAATTAGAAACATCACATTTGTCCGATTTTCAGAAATATTTCAATCGGGTAAGCCTGAATTTGGGTCAGACTGATGCTCCGAATCTTCCGACTGACGAGCGGCTAAGGCGTTATGCTGAAGGGAAAGAAGATAAAAATCTGGAAGTTTTATATTTTCAGTACGGACGTTACCTTCTGATTAGCAGTTCGCGCACGCCGGGCGTTCCGGCTAACTTGCAGGGGCTCTGGAATCCATACATCCGGCCACCCTGGAGTAGTAATTATACAACCAACATCAATGCCGAAGAAAATTATTGGTTAGCAGAAAACACCAATCTTTCGGAAATGCACCAATCCATGTTGAGCTTCATAAAGAATGTCGCGAGTACCGGCAAAGTAACCGCAAAAACATTTTACGGAGTGAACGGTTGGGCTGCCTGCCATAACTCCGACATCTGGGCAATGAGCAATCCGGTCGGTGATTTTGGCAATGGCGATCCGGTTTGGGCCTGCTGGAATATGGGTGGTGCCTGGTTAAGTACTCACATTTGGCAGCATTACTTGTTCACACACGACCTAAAATTCCTGAAAAATGATGGTTATGAACTGATGAAAGGTGCCGCTCAGTTTTGCCTGGAATGGCTGGTTGAAGACAAAGACGGGAAATTAATTACATCACCATCAACTTCTCCGGAGAACAAATACAAAACTCCGGATGGTTATGTCGGTGCTACTTTATATGGAGGAACGGCCGATTTGGCTATGATTCGCGAAAGTTTTCAGCAAACCATACTGGCATCGAAAGTTCTGAACGTTGATGCTGAATTCAGGAGTAAACTTGAACTGGCTCTGGCCAAACTGCATCCATACCAGATTGGTAAAAAAGGTAATCTTCAGGAATGGTATTTCGATTGGGAGGACTCAGAACCGCAGCACCGGCATCAGTCGCATTTATTTGGACTTTTCCCCGGAAGCCAGATTACACCCGGAACGACTCCTGATTTGGCCAATGCCTGCCGAAAAACGCTTGAAATAAAAGGCGACGAAACAACAGGTTGGTCCAAAAGCTGGCGTATAAATCTTTGGGCGCGTTTGCTGGATGGAACCCATGCTTATAAAATGTACCGCGAATTGTTGAAATATGTTGAACCTGACGGCGTAAAAACCAGTTATGCAAGAGGCGGCGGAACCTATCCTAACTTGTTTGATGCACATCCACCTTTTCAGATTGATGGAAATTTTGGCGGTGCAGCAGCAGTTGCCGAGATGCTTGTTCAGTCGACCGATAATGAAATTCATTTGTTGCCAGCTTTACCTGATGCATGGGAGACCGGTTCGGTAAAAGGTATTTGTACCCGGGGAGGATTCGAAGTCTCAATGGAGTGGAGCAATAAAATTGTAAAAAAACTGAGCGTTTATGCCAAAAGATCCGGAATGACAACACTTTTCTGTGGGAACGAAAAAAAGGAAATCAATCTGAAGAAAGGCCAAACCATATCATTAAACTGGTAAACTGAAAAATAATTTGAAAAGCAAAGTCTGATTTATTCCATTCTGGATTCAATTGAATAATCCGATCTGATAGAATAACCTTCAGAATTTTAGAAAAAAGCACTAAGAAAGAACGAAGATTTTAAGCTGATCTCATTACATATATGATGTTTGGGATCAGCTTAATTTATGATGAAACATATAAAAATATGCTTTTCAATGTTCGGAATCTGCGTTTTGGCCTTGTTTTATTCCTGCGTGAATATTTCTTTTGATTGTTCGTTAAGCCAATTTCCTGATCAGAAGTAAATTGAATATTGCCTGCCTCTGGCTTTTTTTAACGGATTTTGAGGATTTTGAAAGGGGTAATTTATTCGAATTGAGGATAAATAATCTGGATAAAACAAACCGAAAATCTCCAAATTCACTAATAGGATTGAAATTTAAAGACCTGAATCTCATTGAAATTCAGGTCTTTAAATTATGCGGAGAGAGAGGGATTCGAACCCCCGGACCGCTCACACGGTCAACGGTTTTCAAGACCGCCGCGTTCGACCACTCTGCCATCTCTCCAAACGCGGTGGCAAAAGTAGAACAAATAATCAGATTTCAAAAACAATTCGTCAGAATTACGGTAAAATTATTTTTCAAAAAACTTTGGCGAAGGGTTGTTTTTTTGAATCATATTTTAGAATTTAGTATCAAAATAAAATTAACCATTTGAAAGCATTGATTTTATTAATGTTTCAATTTTTTTTGGTTACTTTAGATTGAAATTTAGAAATGATTTTTTTTCAATATTTTTTAACCTTAAACAAGTTGTCTTATGAACAAAGCTCAATTAATTGATGCAATGGCTGAAAAAGCTAACTTAACGAAAGCCGATGCAAAAAAAGCATTAGATGCTTTTGTAGATGCCACCTCTGATGCCCTGAAAAATGGCGATCGTGTTGCTCTTATTGGATTTGGTTCTTTCTCAGTTGCTTCGCGTAGTGCAAGAACTGGCAGAAACCCACAAACTGGTAAAACAATCGAAATTGCTGAAAAGAAAGTGGTAAAATTTAAACCAGGTGCTGAATTAGCTGATACTATCTAGTATTATTCCTGAAAAATTTACAAAAGGGACGCATATCTATTATGCATCCCTTTTTTTTATCTTTGTACGGCCAAAACAACGATATGGAAGCCCGATTGATTCAGTTTCTTTCCGAATTTGTTACCACTGAAAGACTTATTTTATTTGATAAAATTCTCTCGTTTCGCACAAATTACATTACCGTTGTGCTCGAAGATATCTTTCAGACTCAGAATGCGAGTGCTGTTTTGCGAACGGCTGACTGTTTCGGTGTCCAGAATGTTCATGTGATCGAAAACCGGAATGTTTTTCGTGTCAATCCGGACGTGGTTCAGGGAGCTTCCAACTGGGTAACAGTCAAACGGTACAACGGGGAGAGCGAGAATACCATCAATGCCATCCGCAAACTGAAAGCTGATGGCTACCGGATTATCGCCACAAGCCCTCATGAACATGATGTGAATCTTGAAACCTTTGATCTTGAAAAAGGCAAGGCTGCTTTCATTTTTGGCACTGAACGTCCCGGATTGACTGATCTGGCTATGCAGGAAGCCGATGAATTCTTGAAAATTCCGATGGTTGGTTTTACTGAAAGCCTGAATATTTCCGTTTCAGTCGCGGTAACTTTGCATCATCTGACTCATGAACTTCGGAAACACCCATCGATTAACTGGCACCTCAATGAAAATGAAAAACAGAAATTGTTGCTGCATTGGCTGAGACTTTCGATCAAACGGGTTGATTTGCTGGAGAAAAAATTTGAAGAACTGAATAAATAGGAATACCATGGATGTTTTTGTTGAGAAATTTGCCGATTTGAAGATTTTGCGATATTCAGTGCCTGAATTCGAAAATCTTAACCTTCAAAAGAAAATATACATATATTATCTGTCGCAGGCAGCGCTTTGCGGCCGTGATATTTTATGGGATCAGAATAACCTGAATAATCTTGCCATTCGTTCGGTTTTGGAAAATATCCTGAAAACATTCAAAGGAAACCGTGAAACTCCTGAATTTAAACAATTCGAAATCTACTTGAAAAGGGTATGGTTTTCCAACGGAATCCACCATCATTATTCCACAGAGAAAATACCGGCCGGTTTTTCGGAAACTTATCTGGATAAATTGATTTCCAGTTCCAAATGGTGGAGTTTTAAAACTCCTTCAGGAATGAAATTCAAATCATTGATCGCCGAAATTAAGGAAGTCATTTTTAATCCTGAAAGGGAAAGCAAACGAGTCAACTTGGATTCTGAAAAGGATTTGATTGTTTCATCCAGTAATAATTATTACCAGAATGTGTCTCAATCTGAAGCAGAGAGTTTTTATGCTGACTTAAAGGCATCAGTTGGCGAGGAGCCTGTTTCTTTTGGTTTGAATTCAACATTGGTAAAGGAAGATGGTCGGTTAATTGAAAAGATTTGGAAACTGGATGGCAAATATGGAAAAGTCATTGAGCAAATTGTTTTCTGGCTGAAAAAATCGGTTGAATTTGCCGAAAACGACCTCCAGAAAAAATACATCGAAACGCTGATACAATATTATATTACCGGAGATCTCGCACTTTTCGATCAGTACAGCATTGACTGGGCAAAGGAAGTGAATGGAGAAGTCGATTTCATAAACGGCTTTATTGAAGTCTACGGAGATCCACTGGGGATAAAGGGCAGCTGGGAATCATTGGTAAATTATAAGGATAAGGAGGCCACCAAACGTGCAATAATTTTAAGCGAAAATGCCCAGTGGTTCGAAGATCATTCACCTGTCAATCCGGAGTACAGAAAGCCGGAAGTAAAAGGAGTAAGTGCGAAGGTAATCAATGTGGCCATGTTGGGTGGCGATTGTTACCCGGCCACACCAATCGGTATCAATTTGCCTAATTCCGAATGGATTCGCGAACGATACGGATCCAAATCGGTCACCATCGAAAACATTACGCAGGCCTATTTTCTCGATTCGATGAACAATGGAATGCTGGAAGAATTTGCAGGTTCACTTGAAGAAATCGAAAGGGCGAAACAGTACGGTTATCTGGCCGGAAACCTGCACACCGATTTGCATGAATGCCTTGGCCATGGCTCCGGAAAAGTTAAGGAAGGTGTAAATCTGGATATATTGAAAAACTATTATTCAACCATCGAAGAAACCCGTGCCGACCTGTTTGCCTTGTATTATATAATGGATGAGCAAATGATCAAACTTGGACTTATTCCTTCCATCGAAGCCGCCAAAGCAGAATTCGACAGCTATTTGAGGAATGGTCTTTTGACCCAGCTAACTCGCATCGAACCTGGAAAAGATATCGAAGAATCGCACATGCGAAACCGCCAACTCATTGCACGCTGGGTTTATGAAGCCGGGAAATCTAAAAATGTAGTTGAGTTCGTCCGGTCGAATGATAAAACCTTTGTCAGAATCAACGATTATCAGGAATTAAGAAAATTGTTTGGTCAGCTCCTGAAAGAAGTTCAGCGCATCAAGTCGGAAGGCGATTTGGAAGCTGCCCGGAATTTGGTTGAAAATTATGCAGTAAAAGTAGACAGGCAACTTCACGAAGAAATTTTACAACGCTTTAAAAAGCTTGACATGGCTCCGTATTCGGGGTTTTTAAATCCTGTTTATGAATTGAAAACCTGGCCTTGCGGAACTCCAAACGATGTATTGATCAGCTACGATGAAGATTTTACTTCACAAATGCTTCGGTACAGCAAGGATTTTGGGTTTTTGCCGATTACTGAATAGGCCCCACCCAACCCTCCCCCAAGGGAAGGGCTTAAAACATTGTAGCTGCCAAGTCCCCCTCTTTTGGAGTGGGTTAGAGGGAGGCTTTTAATTCTTAACCAAACCAATCCTTTACAATCTCCTCATACTGATTCTCGTTCCTGTGCCTGAAGATATTTTCCTTTGGGAAATAAGTATAATCAGCAGCATACTTCTCGTAATTCTCAACGATATCGCGAAGGGCACGGATGAAAATTTCAACATCCTGATTGGTCGTTGTGGGGTGTAACGACCAGCGCACCCAGCCAGGTTTCAGTGACAAGTCTCCCATATCAATGCGATGGGTAATTTCTTCGGATAATTCATGACTCACTTCCAGCAGAATGTGGCCGTAAGTTCCGGCGCAGGCACAACCTCCGCGAACCTGGATACCATACAAATCATTCAGCAATTTGACCAGCAGATTGTAATGAATTTTAACCACATAGAATGAAATGATTCCCATCCGGTTACGGTGTTTTTCATCCATTATTTTTACTTCCGGAATGGTGTCAAGACCTTCAAACGCTAATTGAAGCAGTTCATTTTCGCGCTGATGAATATTTTCAATTCCCATACTTTCTTTGAGCCGGATGCAAAGTGCTGTCCGGATCGTCTGCAAAAATCCCGGAGTTCCGCCGTCTTCACGAACTTCAATATTGTCAACATATTTGTATTCTCCCCACGGGTTGGTCCAATCTACCGTTCCGCCACCCGGTTGATCGGGTACCGAATTGTGATACATCGATTGGTCGAAAACCAATACCCCGGAAGATCCCGGACCGCCCAGAAATTTATGTGGCGAAAACAGTATGGCATCCAGTTTCTGTAAAGGATCAGCCGGGTGCATATTCATTTCATCGTATGGCGCTGATGCAGCAAAATCGATAAAGACCACACCACCGTTTTCGTGCATGATTTGTGCCATTTCATAAAACGGAGTCCGGATTCCGGTTACATTGGAACAGGCCGTAAACGAACCAATTTTGAAAGGCCTGTCTTTGTATTCTTCGAGTTTGATCCGGAGATTTTCCGGCGAAACCTGCAAATTTTCATCCGGATCGACAATCACCACATCGGCGTTGGTTTCGTACCAGCTGGTATGATTCGAATGGTGTTCCATATGCGTGATGAAGACCACTGGTCGTTCACGCTGGGCAAGACAACCGGTATGATTGACCTTTCCGCAGTATTTCAGGCCAAGCATTCGTTGAAATTTATTGATGACCGCGGTCATTCCTGAACCGGCTGTAATAATAATGTCGTTTGGTCCGGCATTTACATGAGCCTTGATGATTTGCTGAGCCTGATGATAGGCATGCGTCATCAGTGCGCCGGTTTCGCTGGTTTCAGAATGGGTATTTCCTACAAACGGACCGAATATTTCAGTAATCTGTTTTTCGATGGGTTGGTAAAGACGGCCACTGGCAATCCAGTCAGCATAAATGATCCGTTTCTCACCGTAAGGCGATTGAAAATGCTGATCAATACCAGTGATTTCTTTTCTGAATGAATCAAAATAGGTTTCAAGCGTGCTCATCTGTTTGGCTGGAATCAAAATGTGCTGCAAAATTACCCCTTTCCGTCAGATAAAAGCAGTATAAAATCAGTTTTTGTCACCTTGAAAATCGGCTTGCTGTCAAGATCGGTGACAAAAAGTCATTTTTCGGACGTGGTACAGTCTTTGAAAAAAATCCAGCACATAGAATTGAAAGTTAAACCAAATTGATAAAAATGCAAAAAGGAAAAATTGGGGTCAGCAGTGATAATCTGTTTCCCATCATTAAAAAATTTCTGTATTCCGATCACGATATCTTCCTTCGTGAAATCATTTCGAATGCAGTTGACGCTACCCAAAAGCTTCGCACGCTGGCTTTACGTGGCGAATATGTTGGTGATATGGCAAGCTCCAAAGTGAGCGTGGCAATCGATCCGATAGCGAAAACCATTACAGTTTCTGATAATGGTATCGGGATGACTGCTGAAGAAGTTGAAAAATTCATCAACCAGATTGCCTTTTCCGGAGCTGAAGAGTTTCTGGAAAAGTATAAGGACGATGCGAATGCAATTATCGGTCATTTTGGCCTCGGATTTTATTCCTCGTTCATGGTTTCAAGCCAGGTGGAAATCATTTCCAAATCATACCGCGAAGGTGCGACTGCCATTCGCTGGGAGTGTGATGGAAGTCCGGAATATATTCTGGAAGAATCTGAACGGGCAGAAGTTGGAACCGATATCGTCATGCACATAAATGCTGATTCGGAAGAATTTCTGGAAAAAGCACGAATTTCAGGTATCCTGACAAAATATTGCAAATTCCTTCAGGTTCCGGTTGTATTCGGTAAGAAATCGACATGGAAAGACGGAAAAGAAGTCGATACCGAAGAAGACAACCAGATCAACGATGTGGCTCCCGCATGGACCAAAAAACCGGTTGACCTGAGCGTTGAAGACTATGACAAATTTTATCATCAGCTTTATCCGATGGCTGAAGATCCGCTTTTTCACATTCACCTCAATGTGGATTACCCATTCAACCTGACCGGTATTCTGTATTTTCCGAAACTGAAAAATACCATGGAAGTTCAGAAAAACAAGATTCAGTTGTATTCAAACCAGGTTTTTGTAACCGATTCAGTTGAAGGAATCGTTCCTGAATTTCTGACTTTATTGCATGGAGTACTCGATTCTCCGGATATTCCGCTGAATGTTTCTCGTTCGTATTTGCAGAGCGATTCGAATGTCAAGAAAATAAGCGGTCACATTACCAAAAAGGTTTCAGACCGCCTGTCTCAGTTGTTTACTGAAACCCGTGAAGATTTCGAGGCGAAATGGGATGATCTGCGTTTATTCATCGAATACGGCATGCTGACCGAAGAAAAATTCTACGAAAAAGCAGTCAAATTCTTCCTTTTCAAAAATGTGGATGGTAAATATTTTACCATGGACGAATATGAAACTCTGATCAAAGGCGAGCAAACCGACAAGGATAAAAACCTGATTTATTTGTACACCAATAATCCGGAAGAACAATTCACTTTTGTTCAGGCAGCTAAAAACAAAGGATACGATGTTTTGCTCATGAACAACGTGCTTGCAACGCCACTCATCAATCAATTGGAACAAAAATTCAGTGACAGGCGCTTTGTTCGCGTTGATTCGGACGTGGCGGAACATCTGATTTCCAAAGAAGATCCCAAACATGAACTGAGCTGGGAAGAAAAGAATGAACTGAGTCCGATTTTCAAAGCTGTTTGCCCTGAAAATAAAGATTACGGGTTCATTGTCGATTTCAAGGATTTGGGCGAAAACGGTTTCCCGATGATGATTACCCGCAACGAGTTTATGCGCCGGATGAAAGATATGAGTTCGATGCAGGGCGGCGGCGGAATGAGTTTCTACGGCGATATGCCTGAAAACCTGAACCTGGTTGTGAACACTTCACATCCGTTGGTAAAACAGATTTTTGAAGAACGTGATGCCGTTATAGGCACCGAACTGGAAAAGATTTCAGGAGAATTGAAGGTGAAAAATCTGGAGAAAGCCGAAATTGAAAAAGAAAAGAAAGGCAAAAAAGACGAGGAAATTCCTTCAGAAGTCAAGGAAATGTCGGAAGATATTGAGAAAGCAATAACTGCTCTGAAGGATGATCAGAAAACCAAATTAACTGCGTTTGGCAAGGAAAATAAACTGGCCAAACAATTGGTTGATTTGGCGCTCCTCGCCAACGGAATGCTGAAAGGCGAAGATTTGGACAAGTTTGTCAAACGAAGTTTTGAGCTGATCAAATAATGGATTCCATCTCTTTTTGAAAGATGAAATCCCTGATTACAAGAAAGCTGTCCTGAAAAGGGCAGCTTTTGTTTTTAGACGATATTGATCAAAGCTGTGCAGAACTCAATTGTCTGCCAAGTTCGTGAAGACCATTTTTTATTTTCATAACCTGCTTTTCAGAGGCAAAAGCAAAGCCGTTTTTGTATCGGCGCAAAAGCGAAGCATTGATACCTATTTTTTTTGAAAATGTAGTCATATTAATTTCGTCGAAAAAATTGAAAAGGCTTGGTACATCGTATTTATATTCAAATTCAATATCGCTGGCAATTTCATATGGAACTGGTTCACCGTCTTCTATATAAACCTGCCTGCATTCGTCAAGTGCCTCCATCATATCTTCAATAGCTTCCTGTGCAGTTTTTCCCTGCCCGTTCAAGGCAATATTTTCTAACCCTTCAGCAACATAAACGCTGAAAAGGCCATCATTTCCTTTTTCAATAATTGCGGTTACTTTTTTCATACTCGTTCTTTTTGGATAGGCTAAAGCCCTGCTTGTTTGTAAATCTGATTGAGCGTTCCAGTAGGAACTTCCTGATTTTTGTGTTTTCCAATTGCGATCTGTCCTGTTTTGTTGAGATGCCTGTAAATGTAATGTTTGCCTGTACGTTTGATGTACCATCCGTCTTTTTCAAGAATTTTGTACAATTCGGAGAATTTCATACTCGTGTGAAATCAGGTTTGGTATTTCAAAAGTAGCAAATTTTGTAACAATATTGTTCTTTTCTTCAAAAAAACATCAATGTACCGATCATATTGGCTGACTCTGAATAAAGATATTAATTTTGGACTGCATTTGATAATTTACCAAAATGAACGAAAAACTTACTTCTTTTGCCCGTCTGCTTGATATCATGGATGAGTTGCGAGAAAAATGTCCGTGGGACAAAGAGCAAACCCTCGAATCGCTCCGGAAGCTGACTATTGAAGAAACATACGAACTGGCCGATGCCATCCTGAATAACGATTTGAACGGAATCAAAAAAGAACTGGGAGACCTGATGCTGCACATCGTTTTTTATGCCAAAATCGGTTCCGAAAAAGGTGCTTTCGATATGGCCGATGTGCTGAATTCCATCAACGAAAAACTGGTTTACCGCCATCCGCATGTATTTGGTGATGTTGATGTGGCCAATTCACGCGAAGTGGAGCAAAATTGGGAAACCCTGAAATTGAAGGAAAAAGGCGGGAATAAAAATGTTTTGGAAGGGGTTCCGGCAGCTTTGCCGGCTTTGGTTAAGGCAAACCGTATTCAGGAAAAAGTAAGCGGAGTAGGATTTGACTGGGAATACAAGGAGCAGGTTTGGGATAAGGTGAAAGAAGAAATCAACGAATTGTGCGTTGAAATTGAAGCTGTTGATAAAGACAAGATTGAAGGTGAATTTGGAGACCTGTTTTTTGCCATGGTGAATGCGGCCCGATTGTATGGCATCGATCCGGAAACAGCTCTGGAACGAACCAACCTTAAATTTATCAAACGGTTCAATTATCTCGAAAGTCAGACCATGAAAAAGGGAATAGACCTGAAAAAAATGTCGCTCGCCGAAATGGATGTGATTTGGGATGAAGCCAAACGGCTGGAAAGGCTATAGAAACGCGATTTATAGCGTCACTTTAATGATTTTTAGAGAATCGGGAATTTTAAGATATAATTTAATGTAAATCGACCTGACAAAAAAAAATATGAAAATTCAAAATGCAAAAGCCATGAAACGACTAAAAAGCCTATCACCACAACCCTTGTGGAACTATTTCGAAGAGATTTGCCAGGTTCCGCGACCATCTAAAAAAGAAGAAAAGATTTTGCGTTTTCTGCTTGATTTTGCTGCAAAGAATGGACTGAAAGCGCGTCAGGATGAAATTGGGAATCTGCTGATCTCCAAACCGGCATCATTTGGTCGGGAAAAGGATCAGGTGGTTATTCTGCAGTCGCATGTCGATATGGTTTGCGAAAAAAACAGCGATACCCGGCATGATTTCGATACCGATGCAATTCAGCCTTTCATTTCTGACGGCTGGGTGATGGCAGAGGGAACGACGCTGGGTTCCGATGATGGCATTGGCATGGCCGCCCAGATGGCTGTTCTCACCTCGCCTGATTTGCTGCATGGACCGATCGAATGTTTATTCACAGTAGACGAGGAAACCGGCCTTTCCGGAGCATTTGCCCTGCAACCCGGATTTTTGAGCGGGAATATTTTGCTCAACCTCGATTCGGAAGACGAGGGTGAATTGTTTATCGGTTGTGCCGGCGGAATTGATTCAGTCGGAACTCTAAAATATACTCCGGAATCGCTTCCGGCAGGTTCGTTTGCTGCCAAACTGGAGGTAAAAGGACTTCTGGGCGGACATTCGGGTGACGATATCAATAAAAACCGTGGCAATGCCAATAAAATTCTGAACCGGTTTTTAATTGATGCTTCCAAATTATTTGATCTGCGGATTGCTGATTTCAATGGAGGTAACCTCCGGAATGCCATAGCCCGTGAGGCTTTTGCCGTGGTGGTGGTGCCTCATTCGCAAAAGGAAAACCTGATCGTAGAATGGAATGTCTTCGCTTCAGAAATGGAATTCGAATTTGAACGTTCGGAGCCCAAACTGAAAATGCTCCATCAATCGGTTGCTTTGCCTGAATTTGTTATTGATCGTGAAGCTCAGGGGAGATTGTTGAAACTGATTGCTGCATGTCCGCATGGAGTGCTGGAAATGAGCAGCCGGATGATTGGAATGGTCGAAACCTCAACGAATCTGGCATCAATAAAATTCAGGGAGAATCATGAGATTGTACTGACTACCAGCCAACGCAGCGAAATTGACAGCCGTAAATTCATGGCTGCCGAGATGGTTGAATCAGTCATGTTGCTGGCCGGTTCTGAAGTCACGCATTCCGACGGATATCCGGGCTGGACGCCAAATCCGGATTCCGTAGTTGCCAGAATTGCCGCGGCATCATACAAAAAGTTGTTTGGAAATGAACCTGTGGTAAAATCCATTCATGCGGGACTAGAATGCGGTTTATTCCTCGAAAAATATCCGGAACTCGATATGGTCTCTTTCGGGCCAACTATTCGCGGAGCCCATTCGCCCGATGAACGGATCAGCATCGAAACTGTAGATAAATTCTGGAAGCTGTTGGTGGATCTATTGGAGAATATTCATTAAATCATGAAGCTGAACCATTTAACCAACCTTCTCTGTATATTTCTTGTGGTAACCAATTTGCCACTTCAGGCCCAGGAAAACTGGACACACCTTCGTGGTTGCAATTTGGACGGTCATTCCCAAAGTAAAAACGCACCAACAAACTGGAGTGAAACTTCAAATATTCTTTGGAAAACTGAAATCCGGGGTGTTGCATGGTCATCACCGGTGGTTTTTGACGATCAAATCTGGACCAGTTCGGCTACCCAAAACGGTAAGGAACTGTTTGCAGTTTGTGCCGATTTTAACTCCGGAAAAATCCTGAAAGAAGTTTTGCTTTTTAAACCTGATTCGGTTCAGCACATTCATCCAACCAACAGTTATGCTACTTCAACGCCATGTATTGAAGACGGTTTTATTTATGTGCACTTTGGAACTTATGGCACAGCCTGTGTCGATACCAAGACATTTGAAATCGCATGGACCCGCACCGATCTGAATTGTGAGCACATGCAGGGCGCGGCATCATCACCCATTCTGTATAAAAACCTGTTGATTCTTCACATCGAAGGAACGGATGTTCAGTACCTGATTGCCCTGGACAAACACACAGGGAAAACGGTTTGGAAAACCGATCGTCCACGGGAATTTTACGACAACATCGAACCGGTTTCACGAAAGGCCTATTGCACTCCGATCGTGGTTGCTGTCAACGGAAAAGACCAGCTGATCAGCAATGGGTCGCAACTTGCCATCGCGTATGAACCGGAAACAGGCAAAGAAATCTCGCAGGTATTTTATGGCGAAGATTCAACTGTTAGTATGCCCTTGAGCTACAATGGAATGGTTTATGTCAATTCTGGCTGGATGCTACCGAAAGATGGAAGTCCGTTTTATGCCCGTTTGCTGGCTGTTGATCCAACCGGAACAGGTGATGTTACTAAAACTCTTGTGAAATGGGAAGTAAAGGAAGATGTTCCGCAGATTTCAACTCCAGTGATTGTGGATAGTTTGATTTACATGGTTCATGAGCGCGGTGACCTGACTTGTCTGAGTGCCAAAAACGGTGCGGTTGTATGGAAAACCAAGCTGGGCGGTCAGTTCAATGCTTCGGTTTTGTATTCCTCAGCAAATATCTATTTGTTTGGCGTGAAAGGCAAAACCTATGTGATAAAACCTGGAATAACTTTTCAGCAGGTTGCCGAAAATCAGTTGGATGGAATGATAAAAGCCACTCCGGCCATTGTTCGCGACAATATTATTTTACGGACTGATAAATTCCTGTATCGAATTGGGAAAAGTGATCAGTAATCAGTTGCATTGGACAGGAAAAAGTCATTTGTGATCATTTGCTTCGCGTCATTTATAGTAAAAATACAATGTGTATTGACAATCACTGACAATTGAATGACTTAATGACAATGAATGACCAATTGAACACGGAACTTTAAACTAAAGATACCACGGATCCGGCAATTCAGGCAAGGCCATTCTTATCCGCCATTCTTTCGGAAAGTAATTGTTGGCGCGGTTACCGAGGTTCTTCACGAATCCGAGCGGTACCCCCTGATACTGAACCAGCATCCATCCTTTGATGGTAGAATTAATTCGGATTTCTTCCTTTTTTTGGAAAAGCAACGCATCGCGCAATTCGAGTTCTATGGTTTCAAAAACCGATGGATTTCGGTCAACCGAAAGTGCATAAGTATGTTCCGGAAGGAGATCGTTTTTCTTGAACTGGGCTATCGGCAAGCCGAATCTTATGATCCGGAGTTGTTCTGAAATTGCATTTAATACCGCGATTTTATCGTCAGGAAAAGCAATCAGGAATTCATTTTTGGCAAAAAAATCCGAATCAGGGGTGATGAGCCAGTTTCTGATTTCAGCAAATTGCTTCGGCATTTTTTCGAATCTCGACTTTATTTTCTTTGGAATCGGGAAGGAGTCTCTGCCATCTTTTTTGCGGATCAACGTCAGGAAAAATCCTTCGCCTTTTACCTGGTGTGGAAGAAAACGGTATCCAAATAAACCATCATTTTCAATTTCTTCAGCGCCCCAACTTTCCTGAAGTGGAATCCGGATAGTTTCCACCTCATTGTTATCGGCCAGCCATTTCAGGTTTTCTTCGTTTTCGGCCGGATTGAAAGTACAAGTGCCGTAAATCAAGTGACCACCTGATTTCAGGGACGGCCAAATGTCTGCCAGAATTCGGCGTTGGCGCGTGGAACACAGCTTGGTATTGTCGACCGACCAATGGTTGATTGCACCCGGGTCGCGCCTGAAAAGTCCTTCACCTGAACATGGAGCATCAACCAGAATCAAATCAAATAATCCTTCCAGACTGCTGAAATCAGCCGGATCATTGCTGGTAACCACCACGTTTTGGTGTCCCCATTTCCGGATATTTTCATCTAGAACCGACACGCGCGAGCGAATCACTTCATTGGCAACGAGCAAATCGGAGCTGTCAAGCAAACTGAACAAATGCGTAGATTTTCCGCCCGGAGCAGCACATAAATCCAGAACAATCCGGTCTTTGCCGTGTTCAATCTGACGAAAAGCCTGTTCCAGAAACATTGAACTGGCTTCCTGAACGTAATAGGCGCCAGAATGTAAAAGCGGATCGAGCGTATAGGAAGGTCGTTCGTTTAAGAATATTCCGGATTCACACCATGGAATTTGTTCCGCAGAAACAGGTAATTTGAATTTGCGTGGATTGGTTCGTAAACTAATGGCCGCAGGCTGATCAATAGACTGAATAAAGCGTTCAAAATCAGCTGGAAACTGAATTTTGATGCGGTCAAGAAATTCGACAGGTAATATTTCGGAAGTCTTTTCGATGATTTTTTGAGTTTTCTTGTGATATTTGCCGGCAAGATAAAGTGAATGCGAATAATAAACAAATAGCTATGATTGATCATGATTTGGTGAGAGATTTAAACAATCAGGCTAATGAAGCCAATTTGGTTGGAATGCTGGAAAAAGTGGCGAATCAATTTCCGGGGGAAACAGTTTTTACCACCAGTTTCGGGATTGAAGATCAGGTCATCACGGATATGATTTTCAGCAATAAACTGGATATTAAAGTGGTGACGCTGGATACCGGCCGCCTGTTTGAAGAAACCTACAAAGTAATGAACCGGTCTTTGGAAAAGTACGGTAAAGCCATTCAGGTTTACTACCCAAAACATGAACCGGTTGAAAAGATGATCACCGAAAAAGGTCCGCTGAGTTTTTATCTATCACTCGAAAACCGCAAGGAATGCTGCAATATCCGCAAAGTTGAGCCGCTTAAAAGGGCACTTTCAGGAAACGAATGCTGGATTACCGGCTTGCGCGCTTCCCAGTCAGAAAACCGTCACGACCTTGATTTCTTTGTTTGGGATGCAGGTTTTCAACTCGTCAAATGCAATCCGCTTTTGCATTGGTCGCTTGAGGACTGTCAAAAATATATAAAGGAAAATAATGTTCCATACAATGTTTTACACGACCGTGGTTTTGTGAGCATTGGCTGTGCGCCATGTACCAGAGCCATTCAACCCGGTGAAGATTTCCGAGCCGGACGCTGGTGGTGGGAAAACAATTCAAAGAAAGAATGTGGATTGCATACACATCAGGAGTAGAAATCATAAACCTCAAAAGCAAAATAGTTTTCTCCTAGATTTCTTCGTGAAACCACATTATGTGAGAACATTCTGAGCAAACAAAGCAGGTGGCTGTGTGGTTGGCCCAGTCGAGATTAAAAAATGTTGCGACGGCAGTATTTAATTGTGCCCTTTTTGTCCAGAAATTTTGTCCTGAACAAACCGGACAGGTTAACTGGTGACCTGCAACTTCTACAGGTTGTGATTCTTCATTACCAAATAAGCTCATTTTTGAATAGTTTAACTTTATTTACTGAATTGATTAATTGTTTGAATGGTTGGTTGAGAATGTTTTTACTTGCTGACAATTTCTCTTCCGAATGGTGTTAAAGCCAGCGAAACCAATTTGAAATGCTGTTTGGCCCAGGGGATTCCGATAATAGTTATACTAAAAAGAATTCCGAAGATTAGGTGAGTTAAGGCAATCCAGATACCGCCAATAAGAAGCCATATCAGGTTCATGATGGTCGACAGGCAGCCCGGAGCCGATGGTTTATACCCAATGGTCGCGCCAAACGGCCATAAAGCCAACGAAGCCAGTTTGAATGCCTGAATTCCAAAAGGAATGCCAATGATTGTGAGGCAAAGTAAAAAGCCAGCAACCATATACTCGATAAAGACTAAAAAACCACCAAAAATTAACCAGATCAGATTTCCAAGGAAGCTCATAATGTGTTGTTTTATATTCTGAGTTTAAAGGTACAAATTTGGCAATATCAAATTAACAGTTTCGCATATGAATAGAGCGCTTAAGGTATTTTACCGGTAAATGGAATAGCTATATTTGCCGCTGCCGAATAATTATTTAGGTTTATTTCCAGAATTAAAGAATGACAAAGAAATTTTCACATGAGACTTTTGCCGTGATGCACATCCGAAATTTCCAGCTATTCATGGGATATCGGTTTTTTATGACCTCAGCCGTTCTTATGCAGGCTGTAATCGTGGGATGGCAGTTGTACGACATCACGAGAAATCCATTTTCATTGGGTATGATTGGACTGACCGAAGTTATTCCACAGGTTGGCATTGCCTTATTTGCAGGTCATTTTGTGGATATCTGGGATCGGAAGCGGATCATCTTTCGCACCAGTTTTATTTTACTTCTCGGTTCTGCAATATTGTTGGGCACCAGCATTCATTCTGACTATACCCGGTTTTTGACTGGAACATTTCCGATTTTCGTCACTATTTTTTTAGTTGGGTTGACCCGCGGAATTTTAATGCCTGCCCACAATGCACTTTTGGGTCAACTTGTTCCCCGTGAACTTCTGGCCGGAGCGGCTACCTGGGGAAGTACAATCTGGCAGGTTGCTGCCGTTACCGGGCCAGCACTGGGCGGCCTGGTGTATGGATTTTTCGGCATCGTTTCGGCATATTTACTGGTTTTTACTTTTTTCCTGATTTGCGTAATCCTGATCTTTCTGATTAAAAGTCCCGGCAAAGTGGTGCAAAATCCTGATCAGGATGACCGTATTTTTGCCCGGATAGGTGAAGGAGTCCGCTATGTTTTTAGAAATCAGGTGCTGTTGGGTGCCTTCTCATTGGATATGTTTGCTGTTTTGTTCGGCGGCGCTGTCGCCATGCTTCCGGTTTTTGCATCCGATATACTGAAAGTTGGTCCTGAAGGATTGGGAATGTTGCGCGCCTGTCCTGCTATTGGTGCGATTTTGATGTCTGTGGTACTGACTATCTACCCACCGGTTAAAAATTCCGGAAGACAAATGTTGTACAGTGTTGCCGGTTTCGGAGTTTGTATGATTGTTTTTGCTTTGTCAAAAAATTTCTACCTGTCGGCTACTTGTCTTTTGTTGAGTGGTTCCCTGGATTTTGTGAGTGTGGTGGTGCGGAGCAGCATCCTGCAATTGTTTACGTCTAACGAAATGAAAGGCCGTGTTTCTGCAGTAAACAGTATTTTTGTCGGTTCGTCAAACGAATTGGGCGCTTTCGAATCGGGAGCTGCTGCCAGCCTGATGGGTTTGGTTCCGTCGGTTGTTTTTGGAGGAGTCATGACTTTGATTGTGGTGGCAGTCGCAACATTTTCTGCACCCAAACTACGAAACCTGTCGCTCAGGAATTATTCGGAATAATTATTCGGGAAAAGTCATTTGTCATTAGGAAAGAGGAAAAAATCCCAATTCGGTTCTTTTTCCTTTTTCCTCAATTCTTTTTCCTAATGACTATTTTTCTAAAGACCTTTCCTATATTTTGACAGACTTCCATTTCCCTTTTCTGAAAAAATACCAGGCAGTAATTGTTAAAGCCGTTTCGGCGGCAACAATTGAAATTGAGATTCCCTGAATTTTCATATCCAGAACTATGGCCAGAAAATAGGCCAGAGGAATTTCGAACATCCAAAAGCAAAACAGGTTCATCCAGGTTGGGGTTGAAGTGTCGCCACTGCCGTTAAAGGCTTGTGTCATAACCATTCCTAAGGCATAGGAAACAAATCCGAAACTGACAATTCGAAGGCTGATGGATCCATTGATAATTACTCCGGGGTCATTGATAAAGAGACGAATAAAAGTCTCCGGAAAAATAATCAGGACCATACCAACCGAGCCGAGTAGGATCATGTTTGCAAAGGCGGTGATCCAAACGGTGCGTTCTGCCCGTTCGGGTTGTTTGGCACCCAGATTTTGACCTACAAGTGTTGACGCAGCATTGCTCAGCCCCCAACTTGGAAGCAAGACAAAAATCAGGATTCGGATTGAAATAGTATAACCTGCCATCACTTCCGAACCCAAAACGGCAATTATCCGGTAGAGTGCAATCCAGCTTGAAGTGGCAATGATGTATTGAAGAATTCCTCCGGCACCAAGTTTGAACAGCTGAAACATGACTTTCAATTTAATCCTGAGGTGATGAAGTTCGAGCCGGATTCGTTTATTTCCATAAAACAGCAGGTAGAATTGGTAACAGACTGCCAATCCGCGTCCGGTAGTTGTAGCAACAGCAGCGCCTTTTAACCCCAATTCAGGAAATGGTCCGATGCCAAAAATCAGAAGCGGATCAAGGACGATGTTGATCAGGTTGGCCATGATCAATACACGCATGGAAACTGCGGCATCACCCGAACTTCGGAAAATTGCATTGATGATGAAAAGCAGCATAATTACTGCATTTCCACCGAACATGATGGCCGGAAACATATATCCGGCTTCAGCCATTTCTTCGGAAGCGCCCATCAGCAATAAAAATTCTTTGGCATAAATGACTCCCGGAATAGCAATCAGAATGGAAACACACAGGCCGGCAATGATAGCCTGAAAAGCTACAATACCTGCCTTCCCGGCTTTCTTTTCACCGATTCGCCTGGCCACCAATGCGGTAGTTGCCGTGCTGAGCCCCATGCCGAAAGCATAAACTATGGTCATGCTCGATTCGGTAATTCCGACAGTTGCAACTGCATTGGCACCCAGTCTGGAGACAAAGAAAATATCAACTACTGCAAAAATGGATTCCATGATCATTTCCAAAACCATTGGGATGGAAAGTATGAGCAGTGCTTTTCCAATGCTGTCGCTCGTAAAATCGCGGTCGCTGCCGGCAATGGCTTCTTTTATATCAGTCCATAACGAGCGGAACTGAATGGATTGTATGGATTTATATAATGATATAGCTTTTTTATCAGGCATGATAAAATTGTATTAATACGGAAAATAACAGGATAATAACAACGGGGAACTGCCTTCTGTTTTGCAGAAATCAGCAGATTGCGGAAATAGTGACCGCCGGAATTGAAGTGAGTTTCATGATTCGGCTTTTTGATTGACACAAATATAGGAAATTTGGATGATCGGCTTGAACCTGTTGATAATAAAAATGTTTCAGAAGAAAAAATAGTTATATGAAGCAAATACGAAATTGGGACATAGCAGTTATGATCATTATTTTCACCTCGTGTGGAATCAATCCAAACCGGCTGAATCGTATCGACTCAAAATCACTTTCAGAAAAACAGATTACTTTGGATGGTCAGATCGGTAAATATTTACTCACTGATTCACTCCGGACCGAAAGCGAAAAAAAACATCCGGAATCCGGTGAAATAAATGCCAAATTGGATGAAATGCTTGTTCTTGAAGGACAAGTCAGGAAGTCAGAATCAGATATTTTATGGACAAGTTTAACTTCAAAATGGGAAAGTTTCAGGAATAATACTTCCGGAATAGAAGGAAAACCCGAAGTCATTGGGAAATGGGCCGAATTAAATGTCCGACTATTGAAATTTTCCGGAGAAATAAGGTTCGCCGACGTACTTGAGAAGTTGCTTTACGAATCAAAAAGTCCGGTTTTGTCTGAAAAACTTCTGAAATCGGTAATTTATACCCGGATTTACGATCAGGTTTTTGTCAATATCATTGGTTCTTCCAGCATAAGTTATCAGCATACTACGGGAGGAACCGTGAAGTTGATTCAGCAGACTGATTATCCGGAAGGCAACGAGATGATTTTGAAATGTGAATGTAGCGATCTCCGTTTTATGGATGTTTTTATCCGGATTCCATCATGGGCTGTTCACCCGTCGGTAACCCATGGAAATGTAAAATACGTGGCAAATCCCGGCGAATATTGCGAGATTTCGCGAAAGTGGGAGAATGGCGATGAAATTAAAGTGGTGCTAAAAAATTAACAGCTTAAAAATTCATTTCAACCGTTTTTGTCTGACACATTCATTTATCTTTGTGAGCATTCTAAAAAACAGATATGAACGATCGTCCCCTGATTTTAATTACAAATGATGATGGTGTTTCGGCAAAAGGATTAAAGGAATTGACCGAAGTAATGCGCCTGTTTGGAAATGTAGTTGTTGTTGCACCTGATACACACCGGTCTGGGATGTCGAATGCCATAACGGTTGATCATCCGATCCGCATTAAAAAAACAATCGACGAACCGGGATACCAGGTTTACAAATGTTCGGGGACACCCGTTGATTGCGTGAAATTAGCCATGAACCAATTGCTGGATAAAAAACCTGATTTTGTGGTCTCTGGCATCAATCACGGATCAAATTCATCCATCAGTGTAGTATATTCAGGAACCATGGGCGGAGCCATCGAAGGCTGCATCCACAACATTCCGTCCATCGGTTTTTCGTTGAACGATTACGATCCGGAAGCCGATTTTTCACGAGCAAAAATTTATGTCGCCCGGGTTTTTCAACAGGTGGCCGAAAATGGTCTTCCACCATTTGTTTGCCTGAATGTGAATATTCCCAAAGGCGATATTCGTGGCATACAGGTTTGCAAGCAAACAGCCGGAAAATGGGTGGAGGAGTTTGAAAAACGAACCGATCCGCACACCCGCGATTACTACTGGATGGCCGGATACTTTGAAAATCATGAGGAAGATGTTCCGGGTACCGACATTCATGCCCTTGAAGGCGGATTTGTATCGGTTGTTCCTGTGAATGCTGATATGACTTGCTACCAGACTTTTGAGACTATGAAAAGCTGGAGATTTTAGTATGAGCCCGCGCAAACGAAACCGCTACGATCAAGTGCTTACCGGTTGGCTAATCGGAATAATTGCACCGCTGATTATTTTCCTGATCGTTTATAAAGTAAATTACAGTGCAACGGATTTTACTGCTTTCCTTCGGAATGTCTGGCAAATGAAAATATTCCTGAAAATACTCAGCCTTTGCGTGTTCCCAAACCTCGGATTTTTCTTCCTGTTTTATCGCATGAAATACGATATGGCTGCCCGTGGCGTTATTATGGCAACTTTTATGTATGCTTTTTTTGTACTGATTGTCAAGTTGATATGAGTTTTACTCAACCAAATGGAAACCACATAGAACACATAGAGAATAAAAGGCAAAAGCTATGTGACCTATATGGTAAAAACAGATTTTCATGAAATACTACGTTTTAGCCGGTGAAGCCTCAGGCGATTTACATGCCTCGAACCTGATTAAGGAAATCAGTTTGATCGATCCTGATGCGCAATTTCGCGGTTTTGGTGGCGAATTAATGGAACAGGCCGGAATGACTGTTTTGAAACATTACCGCGATCTGGCATTTATGGGCATTGTTCCGGTGATCATGAATATCCGGACTATTCAGAAGAATTTCAGGTTTTGCGAACAGGATATGCTGACGTTTCAGCCTGATGTATTGATTCTGGTGGATTATCCCGGATTCAATCTCCGGATGGCCAAATTCGCCAAAGCCCACGGAATACGCACCTTTTATTACATCTCTCCGAAAGTTTGGGCATGGAAGGAACAACGCGTTCACAAAATTCTGGCTTCTGTCGACGAGCTATTTACTATTCTGCCCTTCGAAACTGAATTTTACAGAAAATACAATTACCCGGTCAATTACGTCGGAAACCCTTTGCTCGATGCCATTCTGGAAAAGAAAATGTCTCCGGATTTTCCACGATTCCGGAACGAAAATAATTTGTCTGAAAAACCAATTTTGGCCGTTTTACCTGGAAGCCGGAAAGGTGAAATCAGCGTTTTGTTGCCAATAATGCTCGAAGCTGCCGCTCAGTTTTCCGATTTTCAGTGCATCATTGCCGGAGCTCCCAACATGGGAATTGAATTTTACCAGCCATTTATGAAGGAAAGCAAGGTGCCGGTCATCTGGGGAAAAACTTACGAAATACTGATTCATAGTCGGGCAGCCATTGTATCTTCGGGGACAGCCACACTCGAAACGGCCATTTTAAATGTGCCACAGGTCGTAGTTTACCGCCTGACTCCCAAGTGGTTGTTTAACTTTCTGAAGTTTTTTTTCCTGAAGACCAAATTTGTTTCGCTGGTTAATATCATTTTGGAAAAAGAAGCCGTTAAAGAATTGATTCAATGGAATTTTACACTTAAAAATGTTGCTCAGGAACTCGGAAAGATTCTGAATGATCAGGAATACGAAAAACGTATGCTTGCCGATTACCGCGAAATGATGATCAAACTGGGTGAACCGGGAGCCTCAAAGAGGGCGGCGGGATTAATGGTGGGGAAATTGAAAACATAAAAATATCCCGAAGCGATATAATCCGCCGAAGGTGGATTAATCTTAATGACCCCCAGAGAATCTGGGGGAAAAGGGAGAAAATGATGCGGAACCCCGAAGCGGGTTCAATAAGTATATTTGAAGTTAGAAATCATAAGTAATACTGACCACAATGGAAACTGAAATCTAAATTGGGAAGATGATCTTAATTGAACCCTTTTCAGGGTTCTGATTTTGTGGTCGGGTTCTTTCCCCCAATTTTATTGGGGGTGATTAAAATTAAATCCCTTTGGGATTTGTCGTTCAACATTAATGATCATTTTCGTGAGGTCACGAAAATGATCGAAATTTTTAAAGGTGGCAAGCGTTAAATCACTAAAGCAAGAGAAGTAATATTTAAAAAATGTTCAATCTTTTAAAAAAAGAAATTACCAGTTTTTTCGGATCGCTCACAGGATATGTGGTAGTTTTTGTATTCCTGTTGGCAACCAGCCTGTTTCTCTGGGTTTTCCCCGGAAACTACAATATTCCGGATGGCGGATATGCTTCGCTTGATGGGTTGTTCGCGCTGGCGCCATGGGTTTATCTGTTTTTGATTCCGGCTATCACCATGCGTATGTTTGCCGAAGAAAAGCGGATGGGAACAATGGAAGTCCTTCTGACCCGGCCTTTGTCGGTCATGCAAATCGTCCTGGCCAAATTTCTGGCCGGTTTGCTTCTGGTAAGCATTTCGCTTTTGCCAACGCTCATTTACTTTTATTCGGTTTATGCTCTTGGAAACCCGGTGGGCTGCATCGATACCGGTGGAACCTGGGGCGCATACATTGGATTGTTTTTTCTGGCAGCCATATATGTCGCTATCGGATTGCTGGCTTCAGCATTGACTGACAATCCGGTTTTCGCCTTTATTCTGGCTCTGTTTCTGTCATTTCTGGCTTACCTTGGATTCGATCTGGTTGGAGCGATGCAATTGCCATCAGCCATTCAGCAAGCGATTATCAGCATTGGAATAAACGAACATTACGGATCAATCAGTCGGGGAGTGGTCGATTCACGCGATCTGGTTTATTTCCTGATTTCTATTTTCTTTTTTCTCTTCATCACCAGCCGGATTATTCATTTCCATAAAATCAATTTTCGAAAGGAAATCAAGTCCGGAGCGATGGTTTTTGTTGCTGTTATAGTCTTGGTTATTGTTTCAGGACAAGCGTTTTTCCGGCTCGATCTTACTGCAGAAAAGCGATATTCACTTACCGAAGTTTCAAAAAAACTGGTGAAAAATCTCGAAAAGCCAATCAACATTACCTTTTATCTCGACGGAGAATTGCCACCCGGTTTCCGGAAATTACAGAAATCAGTTCAGGAGAAAGTTTCCGATTTCAATGCCTATTCATCTCAACACATAAATTTGTTTGTAGTTGATCCGTACCAGATTTCGGATGTCAAACAGCGTGAGAAACTGATTGCCAATCTGGCTGAAAAAGGTATTCAACCAACGAATATTCGTCAAAATACCGATCAGGGAACAATGACACGCATGATTTTTCCAGGCGCAATTATTGAATAT
>CAILJH010000169.1 GCA_903834475.1 uncultured Prolixibacteraceae bacterium
ACCGGCGAAATGGCCCCCATCCCTCCGGTATTAAGACCTGTATCTCCCTCTCCAATCCGTTTATAATCTTTGGCTACCGGAAGTATTTTATAGTTTCTGCCATCTGTAATTGCAAATACAGAGCACTCAATTCCCGAAAGAAATTCCTCAATAACAACAGTTTCGCTTGCCTTTCCAAACATGCCACCAAGCATTTCGCGGATCGATTGTTCGGCTTCTGCAAGATCTTCAATGATCAGGACACCTTTGCCGGCAGCCAATCCGTCAGCCTTAAGCACATAGGGGGCCTTCAGACTGCGCAAAAAGAGGATTCCCTCATCGAGATTATCCCGGGTTACCGAAAGGTAGGCAGCGGTAGGTATATGATGGCGCATCATAAACTTTTTTGCAAAATCCTTACTCCCTTCAAGTTGCGCTCCTAAACTGGCGGGTCCGATTACCGGAATATCTTTTAAACGTTCATCTGAAAGAAAAAAATCATGAATCCCTTCAACAAGCGGCACTTCTGGTCCAACAACGACCATATTAATATGCTTATCCAATACAATGCTTCGGATTGCCGGAAAATCCGTAACACCAACTTCGATGTTCGTTCCGAATTCAGCAGTTCCGGCATTCCCGGGGACTACATAAAGTTGGTTAATTTTGGGACTTTGGCTGATCTTCCAGGCAAATGCATGTTCTCTTCCTCCAGATCCGATGATGAGTATGTTCATGTTTATGAATTTATATTCGCAGTGCAAAATAAACAAATTTTCAGGCTACATTTCGTTTTAAAATACGGAATGTCTATCTTCACCCCATCAGAAAACATATTAATCGTACAAATCATGGAAAGGAATTTTTCCCGCCGCAATTTTATTCAGAAAAGTATCATTTCAGGGATTGGTCTTGCAACCATTCAGCCATTTTCTGCCTGGGCAAAAGCTCCGAAACCGAAGATAAGACTTGGTCTGGTGACCTACCAATGGGCAAAAGATTGGGATTTGCGCACCGTGATAGCCAATTGTACAAAAACGGGAATTCTTGGAGTCGAACTGCGAACCGGTCATGCCCACGGCGTGGAGACAAGCCTAAGTGCAGATCAACGGGAAACAGTAAAAAAGATGTTTGCAGACAGTCCGGTAACCTGTCTGGGATATGGATCAAATTTCGAATATCAAAGTCCTGATCCGGTAAAACTTCGCTGGAACATTGATGAGACCAAGGAATATATTAAACTTTGCAGAGATATCGGAGCCTCAGGGATTAAAGTGAAGCCAAACGGGCTCCCCGATGGAGTCGACAAAGAAAAAACAATCGCCCAGATTGCAGCTTCATTGAACGAAGTCGGCGAATTTGCCCAGGATTACGGACTGCTGGTCCGCGTTGAGGTCCATGGAACCAAAACTCAGGAGCTGCCCAACATGAAGGCGATTTTTGATCAGGTTACCGGGAAAAATGTAAAGATTTGCTGGAACTGTAATGACCAGGATCTGCTTCCTCCCGGACTGGCAGAGAATTTCAATAGCGTTAAAAAATGGTTTGGAGATACCGT
>CAILJH010000170.1 GCA_903834475.1 uncultured Prolixibacteraceae bacterium
CCAGCTTATTTCACTTTCGGCTCGGTTATTCCACCAATCTTGTATTGGTGCAAACTCTTCAATCCGGATTGGCTTCGTTTTACTATACGCCTTTTGTCCCTCAGGTAAAGTGTGTTCGTAATACCAAACTTCCTTTGTTTTCTTGCCTTTCTCGAAGAATAAGAGGTTCGTATTTACAGTAGCATAAGGTGCAAACACGCTTTGCGGCAACCGAATGATGGTATGTAGGTTGCAGTCGGTTAATAGTTTTTCGCGCACACGGGCTTTTACACCTTCTCCGGTTAAGGAACCATCCGGCAACACAATACCGGCACGTCCGCCATCCTTCAGAAGTTGGATGAAGAGGATTAAAAACAAGTCAGCACTTTCTTTGGTGCGAAAGTTTAACGGGAAATTGGTTTCCATGCCATCGCCAACCACGCCCCCAAACGGAGGATTGGTAACGATAATGTCTACTCGGTCGGCTTGCTTTATCGAAGTGTATTCACGGCTTAGTGAATCGCCGTTTTCTATTTGTGGAACTTCAATGTCGTGGATAATGAGGTTGATTACACTGAGCATAAACGGGAGGGGTTTTAGCTCGGTGCCGGTTATGGTTTCCTGTAAGATTTTAAGGTCGGCCACATTTTTAACCTGCTTCCGCAAATGCTCGATGGCACATACCAGGAAACCGCCTGTTCCGTTGGCCGGATCTTTCAGCTTTTCGCCCAACTGGGGGTTTACCATGTCGATGATAAACTGCGTTACGGCACGTGGAGTGTAAAATTCGCCGGTGTCTTTCTTCGTGGCCAGTCCCTGCAAAATGTCTTCGTAAATGGCATTGAAAATATGATGTTCCTTGCTGCTGTTGAAGTCTATTTCATTGAGTTTGTTGATGGCCTGTCGAAAGGTAGTTCCGCTTTTCATGTAGTTGTTGGTGCCATCAAAAATATTACGGATAATCACGCCCAAGCGATTATCCGCGGTAACGGGTAATTCTTTTAACTGCGGAAATAGTTTGTTGTTTACAAAAAGAATCAGTTCATCGCCTGTAGCGCCTTCGTCATTTTCAGCCCATGCCCTCCATTGCAATTCAGCCGGAATGGCCGATTTATATTTCAAATCGAGCAGTTCTTTTTCTTTGTCTTTATCGTCGAAAAGTTTTAAAAAAATCATCCATCCCAATTGCTCAATGCGCTGCGCATCGCCACTTAAGCCGGGGTCTTTCCGGAAAATATCGCGTATTGATTTTATTACTCCTCCTATATTGCTCATTTAATTGATATTTAATTTTTTTATGCCTCTTAAGCTTTGCTTTTCTATGCGTTGCAGGCATGGGGTAATATGCCTGTTTGTCAATTATATGTAGTTTTCTGTTTTGTTCTTCTATTTTGATTCTATTTTTTTATTGCCAACTAAAAGGACAAATTATCTCGGTTTTATTTTTGTTTTATTTTTTTTATGCCACTTGGTAAACTCGTTTTTTGTTTCCGCCGGTAAAGGTTAAAGTTCCCTCCTTTGTCATTTTATAAACACATTTTCTCACATCGTCGATTGAAACGTCACCCACTTTTTGATGAATGACAGAAATAGACAAACTGGGACTTACCCGTAATACTTCTACAATGAGAGCTTTTAGCCGAGGTAACTCGATGGTTTTTAAAGTCGGTTTGATGTTGATTTTAGAACTTGTAATCAATTTGGGATTGATTAAATATTCGGTCCCCTTTTTTATACCTCTCGAAATCAAAATACTTTGTTCTGTCAATCTGGAAACGAAAGATCGGAGTCGGTCTTCTTCTGTCAACTGTAACTCTTTAGACAATTGGGTGGCTAGAATTTTCTTGTGGCGAGCAACTATACCCAATACGATATATTCTTTTTGAGATAATTGATAATTTTTGGCAATAAAATCAATCAGTAAAACGGTCGTTTCATCCAGAATCTTGGAATATTGAGTGACTGAGGTTGAATTAAAATCTGAAATAGGTATTGGAAATGCTTTTGAGTCGCGACTCGTAATTTCATAGATTAAATTGTAGCCTGTTACTTCCCCTTCCATTAACTTAGTAACGGCAAGGTCACGCAACCCCTCCGTTTTAATTCTACCATGTTGATCAACTATTTTTCTAAGGCTTTTATACTCCGTACTATTATTTTCAACCATTTATTATCCGATGTTTTTGTAAAGCTCTGTTTCCAGCTCATGAATTGCTTCCTGGTACTTACTCCTTCCGCCAAAGATTCCGTTCACAATTTCGTAAGCTGAACCAAATTCGTCAAACGGATTTACCCTCAAAACTTCCATGCTTTCGATATTGGTAATACCTTCATCGGCATATTTGTCCAGAAGGGCTTCCAGAACATTTCTTGCCTGATCGCCATATTTGGCAAAGTAATTCCGCTTTTTGACGTTGTTGGCCCGCTCTTTTCTCGTTAGCGGAGGCTGATCAAAAGCAACATGGCAAATCAGGTCGAACAAATCAACTTCCTTATTTACTGCATCATACAAGGCTTCAACCATTATGCCTTCTTCTTGCAATTCGGCAATAATTGCCTCTTTCCGGTCGGTTGTATTCCACCTATTGAGAAATGCATCCAATGAAGCATATTTTCCCCTGATGATCTCTTTGGTATGATCCTTCAGGCTGACAGTGATTGCTTTGCCGTGCTGGTCGAAATACATTTCACGACTCACGAGAACAGTTACATCCACTCCATTCACAAAAATCTTACGATGTGGCTCTTTGATTGACATATCCGGATCGCCGGTTTCAGGATAACGGATTTCCGGTAATACAATCTTAATCTCCTCCCCTGAAACATCATCAATAACAGGTGTCAGGTCATTTTCCTCTTCATCAACGATTCCGCTTAAATCGAGCTCTTCAGAGACCGGTTTGATACGGATTGGATCACCATCGAAGTTCTTGTCCGCAAACAAATCGGTAGCATTCCGAAAATCCAGGATGGTAAAAAAGAGTTTGCCAAACTCTTCGTTTATCCTGGTACCCCGTCCAATGATCTGCTTGAATTTGGTCATCGAGTTGATATTGGCATCCAGCACAATCACTTTGCAGGTTTGAGCGTCTATGCCGGTGGTCATCAGCTCCGAGGTGGTTGCGATGACAGGATATCTTTCTTCCGGATTGGTGAAGTTGTCTAATTCTCTTTTCCCTTCATCATTGTCGCCGGTGATTTGCATGATGTATTTGTAATTCTCTGCAACCAAATCGGCATTTTGCCGGGCAAGTGCAGAACGCATCCTTTCGGCATGGTCTATGTCCATACAAAACAC
>CAILJH010000171.1 GCA_903834475.1 uncultured Prolixibacteraceae bacterium
CCCCTCGACTTCCTTGCCATGACTGCCCATTAGGTCCGCCAGCTCATCCACCACAATCACGATATAGGGAATATTGTGCAAATCCTCTTCACTCACTTCAACGCGCAAAGGCTCTCCAAATTTTCCCGAAACATTGACTTGCAAAGGAATTTTATCAATGCTTAATTGTTTGATTTCATTTAATATTCGTCCGGTACTTTCCGCTTTTTCGACAAAAAATTCCTGTTTCGCTTTTTCGAGGTTTTCATCAGTTATACCACCCAGACTTTCAGCACGATGGATAGCAGAATGATCGCGGGGATCATCAATAAACATATTTCTATCAATCTTGTCGATTAAATATGCATTGGAGAAGTCGCGGTTAAATACCTGATAAAGTGTGCGATTGTCATTCGAAATCTGGCTTTGATCATAAAAATTCCGGAGATGCTTTTTCCAGGCGCTAACCACCGTATGCACGTATTGAAACTTCTTGATCCGTCCTTCGATCTTTAACGAATCGACACCTGTATCTGCCAATTCAGCGAGATCAAACCAAGCCGAATTATCTTTCAGGTTAAGAGGAAATTCCTTTCCGGCAGGAGTGGTAATATATGGATCACGGCAGGGTTGACTGCACCGTCCGCGGTTTCCGGAGTTTGCTCCGTGCACCGAACTCATGTAACAAATTCCCGAAAAAGAGAGGCAGTTGGAACCATGCACAAAGACTTCGGTTAAAACCTTATGCTGATGGGCAACAGCAGTTAAAGCTTTTATCTCCTGAAGGTTTAATTCCCGGGATAGATTAACCCGCGAAGCGCCGAGTTTATTTAGAAACTGGATCTGACCTTCGTTGTGTGTCGTCAACTGGGTTGAAGCATGAATCTGCAGACTTTTAAAATAGCTTGTCAACAGGTAAAATATGCCGGGGTCCTGAACAATTACACCATCGATGCCGGTATTGATTAGCTTATTGAGCAGACTGATCAGCGCCGGAATTTCGCTTTCAACAATAAGAATATTCAATGTGAGAAAAACCCGGCAATTGTACTGATGCGCCAATCTTAAAATTCCCTGAAAATTTTCGAAACTGATATTGGCCGCACGGTTTCGTGCATTAAATTTATCGAGACCACAATATACCGCGTCAGCACCAGCAGCAATGGCAGCTTTTATGCAATCCACATCGCCACCCGGCGCCAGCAATTCTATTTGTGTTTTCACGGTGGCAAATATAGGGGATTTGAGGTTCATCCTCTGAATTGGTTTTCGGGTAGGAATTCAGGATAATTCAAAATCTGTCAGCTGACTATTCATGTATCAAAAGCTGCCGGAATTCACAAACAAAGCGAATTAACCAAGAAGCCCGTTTGAATGCCTTTGCAGAGAATTCGTGGATTTATAGCTTTAATATATCTTCTTCAAATTCCGATTCAAGATCATGAATTGGTTTCAACGAAACTTCGGTGCCGGTTTCACTTTTCGAAGCATAGTCGAAGGGATTATCAAGGTCTTTAATCAGTAAAAACATATAAAAAATCAGGAAGGTAATGAGCAGTGTAAGAAAAAGTGATGCATAAAAAGGTTCAATTTTTATAATAATCAAACCAAGAGCTGTCAGGAATCCCATGGCTTCCACAATGGCATAGGCAGAAATAACAAAATCCGTGTCACGTATCGTATCTATTCTGAGAACTATCTTTCGTAAACTGTTTTGTTCATTTTTCATCTTGATTATAAAATTTGCCTGAACACCTTCCTTTTCAAATTCGATAAAGAAGTCATTCATCTGACTGATTTTCGCCAATATTAATTTTGTCCTTTCCTTTTTATAAAACCAATCCATCAATGATTTAATAAATGACTTTTGAAATTCAATAAATTCGTCAGCTGTTTTGGTGTTTTTTACCTTACCGATGGTATAGGTATCATCAAAAAGTGTTCTCATCGAAGCTGCAAGTTCACTCGGAAGCTTTTCACTTTCCTTGTAATCGGAAAGTACTCCGCTGATCAGAAATCCGATCAAAAATATGGTGCCGGCAACCAAACTTGAAAACAAGGCGTTCAATTCCATAAGCTCATATCCAAGCTTATGAGAAATGAACTTCAGTAAAGCTACCAGTAGTAATAAAGGCAATATCCTGCCTGCTAATGACCATTTCCGAATGAATTGTTTCATGTTTGTTTTATTCAGTGCTTCGACGATCCAAAGATTAAAAACTGAAGGCATATTAACCAACAATAAACTGACAAACCGGATCTTAAAGCAATTTTTAAATATTTGTAAATGTATTAAAGAGTAATGACGACATTTCCTGTTTTTTGCCCTTTCTCAACATATCGGTGTGCCTCCGCAATTTGTTCCAAAGGATAAATTCGGTCAATAACCGCCTTGTACTCTCCAGCCTCAATCAGCTTTCTAAAGAATATTACATCTTCCTTGCTGTCTTTGGGAATAGGAAACATCACTTTTTTGCCCTTGATGACAGGAGCCAAAAGTGCCAGAAAGATATTCTGAGCTAAAAATCCAAGTTCAGTCGAGAAATAAATGCCACCTGGCTTAAGCAATTTCTTACATCGAAAGTAAGAACTTTTACCCACCGCATCGAAAACTGCATCATAGATTTTCCCGTTTTTCGTAAAATCCTCTTTGGTGTAATCGATCACAAATGTTGCACCGAGTGATTTCACCAGTTCGAAATTTCTTGAATCACATACCGCCGTTACTTCCGCACCAAAATATCTCACCAGCTGCACAGCCGCGGTACCAATCGATCCGGAAGCCCCATTAATCAATACTTTGGGAGCCTTTGAATAATCTATTTTCCGGATATTATTCAATGCCAGATATGCCCCATCGCAGATGGCAGCAGCCTCTTCGAATGAGATATTGGCGGGCTTTATGGCAATTGAAACCGTTTCGGGCAAACAAATATATTCAGCATGGGTTCCAAATTTGGCAGTTGACAGACCAAAAACCGCATCGCCCGGTTCAAATGTTTTGACATCCTTCCCTACGGATTGAATCACACCGGCCAGCTCGCTTCCCAAAATGGTTCGCTTAGGTCTAAAAAGCCCATTGATTAATCGGATGATTATTGGATATTCAGGTTTTCGAAATCCGCAGTCGGTCCGATTTACGGTGGTTGCATGAATTTTGATCAGAACCTCGTTGTCGTTTGGCACTGGTATAGGCAACTCTTTGAGCTGAAGAACTTCAGGTGTTCCGTAGTTGGTATATACAATTGCTTTCATTATTTCGTAAATATTATTTCAGGTTTTAAAACTTGCATCCAACTGTTGGACTCCCAATATTTACCGGTTGAATTTTCGGCTAAAACAACCGCTTTCTTTGGATTGATTTTGTGTGGTTAAAAACTTGTTGAAAGTGTTAAAAGCACAAAGGTATTCTCGGAAACAGGATTATATACATATCCGGTCAATTCCATGTTTTTATATGCACCACCCACCATTAAACCACCTTCAAAACTCAGTTTATCATGAACCAACTGTGTACACTGCGAACTGAGGCCAAACCAAAGCCAATCCTTGGGAGAGTAGGTGAAATCGGTCCACGAATAGAAGAAATTATTCTCACTGGTATTGACATCAAACAGATATTCGGCTTCATTATACAGCTCAAAACCTTTGTAACCGAAGGTAAACTCCAAACCCGGGGCGATTCCATTCGTTCGCCCAAGTACCCCACCAACCATTGGCGTAATAAGGTATTCAAATTCATTTCCGCCCTTCAAATTATATCCCAGCCAGCCTGAAAAGGTTTTTAAATCTTCGTAATTGTAGCGGGCCTCCAGATGAAGTTTATTCCGATCTGCCTTAAAAACGGGCAACACCACAAAGGAATCTTTGTAAAAATACATATTCAGATCAGCACCAAATTTCCAATTCTTTTCGGGTTTTGCAGGTGAATCCTGGGCAAAAACAGACATACCGGAGATCAGAACAAATACGGTCAAAAGCAGAAGATTCTTCATTTGATTTTTTCTAAGTTGTGGTTAGGAGAAAGGATTCATGAAAACTTTTAATCCCAAAATATGGGTAGTTGTGAATATTTTTAGTTTCAGTGAACAGTCATTTTTAATGATCTAAAAAGCCTGAAATTTAAAAACTTCAGGGGATCTCAGAAACCAGCATCCTGAATTAACAAATCTGGCTGCTCAAATCAACTGGACATCAACCCAAGCGAAAGAAAACAAAGTTTAGAAAATGCGATGCTAATCCTACATTAACTCAGAAAAGAGACTTGACTCTTTCAGTGAAATAAAATCAGCTTAATTTACATTGTTCCCTTTTACGCGGCTCCACATTTCAAGTACCTGGTCGTTCTTATCCAAAAAATCGTGAAGAAGTACACAGCGACTTACCACGGTGCTGTCGGGATATTGAACCGGGTTGATGTGCAATTTACCATTGCCCGGGCCGAAGAAATAATTCAGGTTAACTGTTTCAGGGATTTTGGAGTCTGATTGCGCTTCAATAATTTCAGGCGTCGCAACTGCACTGCAAAAGCCGCTAACATTCATGTTGCGCAGCGCCATTTTCGCCTGACAAAGATAGTTCAGGAAATAACTGGCAGCTTTTACATTGCGTGCATATTTGGGAATAATCCACCCATCGAACCAGATGTTACTACCTTCTTTTGGCACTTCGTAAGCCAGTGAAACACCAACTTTCGAAGCTTCGTCGATGGCCCAAACAGCATCGCCACTCCAGGCATAATTCATCCAGACCTGGCCTTTGGTCATCATTTCCTTTCCAAAATCGGCTTCCCAGCCAGCCAGGTTTGGTCGCAGCGCTTTCAACTGACTCTCAACCATGGCAATGTCAGCATCGGTATGGTCATTCGAAACATCGTACCGGGTGCGTTTACCCGAAACAATATCAGGATAAAAACCAACAGTGGCAGCCATGTTATAAACATCCCAATAATGATCTTTCATCAGGATTTTTCCCTTGTTTTTTGGATTCCACAAACAAGTCCACGACTGAACTTCTTCTTTCGATATGTTTTTTGTATTATATAAAATTCCTGAAGTTCCCCACATGTAGGGAACCATGTAATCACCGGCTTTTTTGCCCGTAACACTGAAAGCATCCATACGTTGGCGCAGAAAAGGCGAGATGTTTCCAAAGTAATTTTCGGTCTTGCCAAAGTCTTGATCAATCGGCAACAACAAATCATTTTTCAGCATTTTCTCAATGAGGTACTGGGTTGGACAGGCCAGATCAAAATCTTCCTTTCCCATCGCCACTTTGGTGTACATGATTTCAGGCATATCAAAAACCTGGTACACAATCTTTACATCTTCACCGGCCTGTTCCTTGTACCACTTCGGAAATTCAGTCAATAAACCTTCATCGATATAATCGGCCCAGTTGTATATTTTCAGGACTTTTTTACGAGAATCGTCACCTTGTTTACATGAATTGAAGATGGAAAAGCCAATAACCAGAAGTAAAAGAGCAAAAAGGCTGTTCCTGAAATTTGTTTTTGCAGTTGTTCTCATTGAAGTTGTATAAATGGGTTGATTTACAATTTCTTTTTCGCGGCCCGTTGGTTTATAACCAGCAGAAGCACCAGTACTGAAATGAAAATAATGGCCGAAAGTGGCCGAAGTTCCGGCGTCAGTCCACCTCTTCGGGCATCGGCATAAATATAGGTCGAAAGCGTTTCAAGTCCCTCGTTTCCTATCGTAAACAAAGTAACAACAAAATCATCGATCGAAAGGGTAAATGCCAGAATAAAACCACTGATCATTCCGGGTTTTAATTCCGGAAGAAGAATTCGCCGTACTGCCAGAAATGGTGTTGCTCCCAGATCGAGTGCGGCTTCGTAAAGATTTGGATTCATCCGGCGTAACCGTGGTAAAACACTGAGCACCACATAAGGTGTGCAGAATGTGATGTGCGCCAAAATAACCGTGGTATAACCCTGCGAAATACCCAGGCTGACAAAAAGCAGGAACAACGAAATGGCGGTAATGATGTCAGGATTAAGAATTGGTATGGTATTTACCATCTGTATCGCCTTTTGGGACTTGGGCGTCAGGTTATAAATACCAATGGCAGCCATGGTTCCCAGTACAGTTGATGCAGCAGCAGCAATCAACCCGATGATAAGTGTGTTCCAAAGGGCGCTGGTAAGCGAGTGGTGTATTCCTCCTTGAAAAATCGAACTATATAGTTTCAGCGAAAAACCGGTCCAGTTGCCCAGTACTTTGGCTTCGGTAAACGAGAAGATAATGATGATGAGAATGGGTGCATAAAGCATAATCAGCAAAATACCCAAATACGACGTGGATAGAATTCGTTTGATCATATCAGGTTGCCCTCCTCAGCAGCTCTCGAACTTCCTTCACCGTTCAGCAATGCGGTAATGCCGATCAGTAAAAGCATCACCAGCGACAATGCAGCTCCGTAATTCCAGGTTCCGTTGTAGATGTTTTCCTGAAGGGTAGTTCCGAATAGCTTGATGTTGTTGATGGTGAGAAGTTCGGCGATGGCAAAAGTGGAAATAACCGGCATAAAAACCATGATCACTCCGCTGGTAATTCCGGGAATCGACAAAGGGAAAACGGTTTTGAGAAATACCTGTCTTGGATTTGCACCCAGATCCTGAGCTGCCTCGATCAGATTCTGATCGGTTTTTTGCAGAATATTGTAAATCGGATAAATCATAAACGGCAGAAAATTGTAGACCATCCCGAAAATAAGTGCGCCTTCGCCGAGCGGAATCTTAAAGAAATCGAAAAGTGCTACTGTTGCCAGCGTCCGGATCAGGAAATTGATCCACATGGGAAGAATAAAAAGTATGACCAGTAATTTAGCATTTCGCGACTCCATTTTGCTCAGAATATATGCCGCCGGATAACCAATCAAAATGCACAATAAAGTCGTGATCAACGCTACGACAACCGAATACAGGAAGGTGTTCATAGCTTCGGGATGAATCCAGAACTTTTGTATGTTGGCGAAAGTAAAAGAACCTTCAGCATTGGTAAAGGCGTAAAAAACGATAAGAGACATCGGTACCAGAACGAAAAAAACAAGAAATAGCACATATGGTATAGTCCAGTTCCTTCTCCGTCCTAAAAATGATATCAATTTTCGTTGCACGCTTTGTTAAGTTTAGAGGATTTCAATTTGAATATTCTTCGGTGAAATGCTTATTCCAACACAATCGGCATCGTCCCACACATCGTTGCTATCCACAAAAACATGTTCATTATTCTCGGTCAAGATGGTTAAATGATAATGGTTTCCCTTATACAGAATGAAACTCACCACACCACTCAGCATTCCATCTTCCTGATTATCCTGAAGATTGACATTCCTGAATTCAACTTTCACATTCACAGTTGTTCCATTGGCTAAATTCTTTGTATCAGAGCATTCGAAGTTAGTTCCAAGGAATCGGACGTGCGTTTTGTCAATGATGGTGCCCTTGAAGGTGTTGCAATGCCTTTCTTTTTTCATCACCTGAATGTCGAACGGTTTTACGCGAAGACCTACGGTATGACCCGGCTCAAAACTGCGGTAATCCTGAATCATAAACTCAAAACCTTCCGGAGTGGTAACCATCATCTCGTAATGAACACCTTTGAAAATAGACGAAGTAACCTGTCCGCTGAAGTGGGCGGCATCCGACATTTCAAAGATGTAAATATCTTCCGGACGGATTACCACTTCAACTGGCTCATTCAAGGCAAAACCTTTGTCAACACAATCAAACCGATGCCCTGCGAATTCAACCAGCTCATCATGAATCATCACCCCATTCAGAATGTTGCTTTCGCCAATAAAATCGGCAACAAATGAGTTTTTAGGCTCGTTGTAGATTTCGGTAGGTGTGCCAATTTGTTGAATAACTCCTTGGCTCATCACCACAATCCGGTCACTTAGGGTAAGTGCCTCCTCCTGATCGTGTGTAATATATACAAAAGTGATATTCAGTTTTTTGTGCATGGCCTTTATTTCCATCTGCATGTCTTTTCGCATTTTATGATCAAGTGCAGCCAACGGTTCGTCGAGAAGCAAAACTTCAGGTTCGTTAATGATTGCGCGAGCAATAGCCACCCGTTGCTGCTGACCACCCGACAAGGAATCGACATCACGTTCCTCGTAGTCGGTCATGATCACAATTTTAAGTACTTGCTTTACCTTTTTTTGGATTTCTTCTTTTGGAAGCTTTTTTAGATTTAGCCCAAATGCAATGTTCTGAAATACATTGAGATGCGGAAATAGTGCGTATTTCTGAAATACCGTATTAACAGGCCGAAGGTGCGGAGGTGTTGTGGTCATGTCCTGCCCGGCAATGGATATCTTTCCTTCAGAAGCCTTAAGGAAGCCTGCGATCAACCGCATTAAGGTTGTTTTCCCGCAACCCGACGGTCCGAGTATGGTAACGAATTCACCCTTACCGATGGATAGATTAATGTCCTGAAGAACAGTTTTATCTCCAAAAGTATGTGATAAGTGATTTATTGTTATGATGTCAGAAATTCGAACCATGGATGAATAAAAAGATAGTTTAAATGAGTTTTGGATTACAATAAGTAAAAATCAAAAATACTCAATTATTAAGAACTGGACTTGTCTGGAGCTAATATATTCGATGGAATCATTAAAAACATCAGTGAGTTTTAAAGGATGAAGAATTTTTTCTAAAAGAACCTGATGTGATTTGTTATTTGGTTATCCGTTCATTTCATGTTTTCTTAATTTCATCATCAATATTGTCCATTTCGTCGGAATTTCAGATCAATGAGATTGATGTCGTTTCATATTTGCATCATCAATCAAAAATAAACACTATGAAACGATTTTTCCTAATTTCTGCAATTCTTCTAATAACTATCAACGTCTGGGCACAACAGGTGCAAACCATTCGTGGCCACATCACCGACAAAGAATCAAAAACGCCTCTACCGGGAGCAAACGTGGTTTTGCTCAATACGCAACCACTCATTGGAACAAAAACCGATTCTCAGGGAAACTTCCGGCTCGAAAAAGTGGCCATTGGAAGGCAAAGTGTTCAGGTGAGTTTTATGGGATACAAACCAGCATTCATACAATCGATCATTGTAAACTCGGTAAAGGAAGTGCTTCTGGAAGTGGAACTTGAAGAAAATGTAATCGTTGGATCTGAAATTACCATCAACGCGTCACCCCGAAAAAATGAACCCCGCAATCAAATGGCCTTGGTGAGTGCCCGGTCGTTTACTGTTGAGGAAACCGAAAAATATGCCGGAAGCCGCGGTGATGTAGCCCGAATGGCCATGAATTTTGCAGGTGTTTCGGCAGCCAACGATCAGCGGAATGATATTATTATCCGCGGAAATTCTCCCAGCGGATTGCTTTGGCGACTCGAAGATGTAGACATTCCGAATCCGAACCATTTTGCAGAAAGCGGTACTACCGGTGGCCCGGTAGGAATGCTGAACAACAACCTGCTCCAGAACAGTGATTTTTTTACCGGCGCTTTTCCGGCCGAATATGGTAATGCCTTGAGCGGAGTATTCGACCTGAACATGCGTAATGGGAACAATCAGAAACACGAACAATTGTTTCAGGTGGGATTTAATGGCTTTGAAGCTGGAGCCGAAGGTCCGTTCAGTAAAAAGCACGAAGCCTCCTATCTGGCTAACTTCCGTTACTCGACACTCGAATTGATGGATGGAATAGTGAATTTGGGAACTACCGGTATCCCCAAATACAAAGACCTTTCGTTTAAACTCAGTTTCCCGCTAAAAAACGGACGAATTTCAGTTTTCGGTTTGGGTGGAAGCAGCGAAATTGCCATACTCGATAGCAAAAAAGGAAATCAGCAAGACATGTATTCCGGTGAAGGTCAGGATTTGAGGAACCGCTCACAGATGGCCGCTACCGGAATTTCATATACCCGATTCCTGAACGAACACACCTGGTACAAACTCACTCTTTCGGGAATTTACCAAAATGGTGGCACAACCATTGATACCATTGATACCAATAACCATCTGCACCCCAATATCGACCACAATTATGCTGAATTTCGTACTTCGCTGAGTGGTTTTATTCACCGAAAATTCAACAGTCAACTTTCCATCCGGACCGGGTTTGTGATCGACCGCATGGGATTTGATCTGCTGACCAAAACATACGACAACAAATACGGAACTTTGCGTCCTGTAATTGATTACAGCCTTGGATTGGGCAACGGAGTGACTCTGATTCAGCCTTATGCACAGGCAACTTACCGTTTCTCCGAAAAAATCAGTATGTCACCCGGAATTCATTTCAATTATTTCGACCTGAACAACGCGGTGAGTATTGAACCACGGTTGGCATTTAGCTGGAAACTTGCTGAAAATCAAAAACTAAATCTGGGATACGGGCTGCATTCGCGCACACAAACCTTATCTACTTATTTCCTGAGTACCCAAATGCCTGACGGTTCGCTCCGAGAAACCAACAAGAAACTCGGACTAACTAAATCAAACCAATTTGTTTTGGGTTACGAAAACTCAATCACTGAGAATACCCGTTTCAAAGCCGAAGCGTATTACCAAAGTTTGTTCGATGTTCCGGTTGAAACAGCCAAATCTTCATTTAGTATGCTGAACAGCGGAGCCAACTGGGGCGTGAATACCCAGGATAGTTTGGTAAATAAAGGCACCGGAAGCAATTACGGACTTGAATTTACGCTTGAACGCTTTTTTAGTCACAACATTTATTACCTGGCAACTTTATCTTTGTTCGAATCGAAATACAAGGGAAGTGATGGTATCGAACGAAATACCGCATTCAACGGAAATTATGTGGCCAATGCTTTGCTTGGAAAAGAATTTACACTCAACAGCAAATCGGCTTTGACCCTCGATTTCAAAGTTTCGTATGCCGGTGGGAAACGATATACTCCGGTTAATCTGGCCGCTTCGCAGACAGCAGGAATTACCAAATATGACAATTCAAAGGCATTCAGTTTACAGTTTGACCCTTTTCTGAAAGCCGATTTCAAAATTGGTTACCGGCTAAACGGGCGAAAAGTATCGCAGGAATGGGTGTTTTATGTCGAGAACTTTACCAATCACACCAACGTTTTAATGCAAAGCTACAGCCGCTCTAAAAATGAAGTTAAGAATATCAACCAAATCGGGTTTTTCCCGATGATGCAATACCGATTACATTTTTAAAAAATCAAAAAAAAGCCCCCTAAATCCCCCACACGGGGTACTTGGTGCAAAGCATGCAAACAAATGAAACGTCCATAAGAAAATCTTTTTCACACAACTTGTCCCGAATATTTGTCGGGAGAAAGTTGTTTATAAAACTAAAAATGAAGAACCTGCTTTTTTTAAGCCTCCCCCTTGGGGGGAGGTTTGGAGGGGGCTATAAATTATAAAAACATGAAACAAATCCTAATTATCAACGGCCATCCTGACAAACAAAGCTTTTGTTTTGAACTGGCCAACGCGTACAAAAAGGGAGCAGATTCAGCCGGAGCAGAGTGCAAACTGGTGAACCTGACCGATCTGGAATTTAATCCGATTTTGGGTGGAGGTTACCGCAAACGTACCGAACTCGAACCCGATTTGCTGATGATGCAGCAGGAAATTACCAAGGCCGATCATCTGGTTCTGGTTTATCCAACCTGGTGGGCAACATACCCGGCCTTGCTGAAGGGCTTTATTGACCGGGTTTTTCTTCCTGGATTTTCATTCAAATACCGTGACAATTCGCCGTTGTGGGACAAACTACTGGTTGGAAAAACGGCCCGGATGATCGTAACCATGGATTCACCCAACTGGTACTATTCGCTTTTCATGAAAAACGCCGGACATCGCTCGATGAAAAAAGGAATACTGGAATTTTGCGGTGTAAAACCTGTCAAAGTCACTTCTTTTGGTGGAATAAAAATGTCGAAGGAAGCAAAACGGAAAGCCTGGATCAGTTCAGTAAACAAACTGGGTCAGGAGTTAAAATAATTTGATAATTTAGTCACCCTAATATCCAAGCAAACGAAATGAAGCACAACGCAGAAGATTCAATTTATTGTGACCCTGGATTTGAAGCGCCAAGAGCCAATTTGCGGGAAATCATCATACGGTTCGTTAGTATAACCATTATTTCTCTGATTTCAATCTTTGTGGATAGCGCCTATGCTCACGCAGAGGCAGGTTTACTTCAGGCTTTCATCGTTTCGTTCATCCGTACGGCCCTGATCTGGAATGGAAGTATGCTCATTATTCAATTTGCGATTGGCCGTTACTCGATGTTCAAAGAAACCTTTAAACTGATCGCATTTCAGGTTTTTGCACTGATCATTTTTGTGCTTCTGGTCGAGTTTGGTGAAATCTATACGGTCGAAAATTTTCTGAAAATTCAACTTAGCAGATCTGAAAAGTCCACGCTATATATCGGATCATTACTTATTACCTTCATGATCAGTGCAATTTATGCCTCAACCTCGTTTTTTATTCAATGGAAAGAAAATCTGCTGCGTACCCAAGCCCTCGAAAAGGCCAATCTGGAAGCACGGTACGACACTTTGCGAAATCAAGTCAATCCACATTTTCTGTTCAACAGCCTGAATACCTTGCTGATGCTGGTCAACGACAATCCCGTTGCCTCGAGGTATGTCGAAAGTATTTCTGAAATTATGCGCTACATGGTGCAATCGAGCGAAAAAGATGCGGTGCTTTTACGCGACGAACTGAAAATTGCCCGCGACTACGTGTTCATCCAGCAAAGCCGCTTTGGCGACAAACTGAAAGTTGATTTTGACATTCCGGAGAGTTGCTACCATTTTGCCATTCCACCACTGGCACTTCAGATGCTGCTTGAAAACGCCATCAAACACAATGTGGTTTCGAAAGAAAATCCACTCACTGTTAAAGTATTTGTGCATGACAACCAGTTTGTCGTAATCGAAAACACCGTAAAAGCGAAGCTCGACAGGGAACCATCCACCGGAGTCGGATTGGACAATATCCGGAATCGTTACCTGCATCTGACCGGGAAGAATATTCAGGTGAAACAGGAAAACGGGAAATTCATGGTCATGCTGCCGCTATTTGAGAAATCGATTTAGGAGAAAAAGATGAAAATATTGATCGTTGAAGATGAAGAACTTGCAGCTGAAAGACTGGCACAATTAATACGTGAAATTGAGCCGGATGTGGAAATTTTCGGCCCACTGGACACAGTCACCACAGCGGTTGTTCATCTGAATACCAAGCCGATGTACGACCTGATTTTCCTCGACATTCAGCTCGCTGACGGGAAAAGCTTTTCCATTTTTGATGAATGTCAGGTAGTCACGCCGGTTATTTTCACCACGGCCTATGATGAGTATGCTTTGCAGGCATTCGAACTCAATAGCATCGACTACCTGCTGAAACCGGTAAACCGTGAAAAACTCAAATCATCGATCGAAAAATTCAGGAAACTGAAAGAATATTTCGGAGCAGAAAACCCTAACGATCAGCTGTATGAAATGATCAGAAACCTTAAAATGCCAAATTCGACGGGATACAAAGATCGTTTCCTGATTAGCAAAGGCGATTCGATGATTCCGGTAAAAGTTGCCGAAATTGCATGCTTTTATGCTGAAGACAAGGAAGTTTTTCTGCTTACCCACGACAACAAACGCTACATCATCCCCCACTCCATCGAGGAACTGTCGGCCAAACTCGACCCGAAACTATTTTTCCGGGTAAACCGGCAATTTATTCTATCAGCCGATGCCATCCGCAAAGTGCATAACTATTTCAACTTTAAACTGAAAGTTGAAATAGTACCCGACCCAAAAATCGAAATCGTTGTGAGTCGTGCCAAAACAACGGCGTTCAAGGCCTGGATGAATGGGGAAATAAGTTGAATTTAACAGGTCGATTACTTCTAAGTTCTGCTCACATCTTCCCGAAGAATATCTGAATTTAAATTCATGTCAACAAAGCCATTACAACCTTTCTGTAACTGAATTACAAATCCAAAATCAAAAGGTGAAGATTGCAAATCTTCACCAGCTAATGCAAGCGTTTGTGGATATCCTGAAGAATCAGGAATGTGCCACCAAATGCGTTTGAAATTATTTTTAACTCGTCCTAAAAAAGCTTATACTTTTTTCTTATTAAGCATATTTCTGTCAATTACCTTTTAATTATTTTTTTAGTTACAGTCGAATTGTTTTTATTTGATAATTTAACAATATAAAATCCATTTTCTAAAAATGAAACATCTATAGTGTAATTGTTATTAGTAATTACAGTATTTAATTCTTCCATCCCTATTAAATTATACAAGCTAATCCTATATCCTTCGGCATCATCAATAAATATTTTTCCTAATGTTGGATTTGGATATATCTTGTCAGAAGATAATTTAGATATGCTGATATGGGAATAGTCAATGAAGCCAGTATTAAAAAGGCAGTTGTTTTCATATCCCACACCTCCCCGACCAGGTTTCCAAGCAAAACAACCCGACTCATAAGCTCCCAAATCGGGTTTTGCCCCTATATATCCATCAGTAAAACCGGCAATTATTTCACCGGCATCAATAGAAGAAGCTCTATCCAATAGGCTAAAATTGTTTAAATTAGCGTTTTGCAATTGCTTACCAGGGTTAGTACCAAGAAATAAATTGTTCTTCAAAATTGCAGTAGATATATTACCATAAACCCAAAAGGAAGGTATATTGCTCGGCCACTGGTTATAGGAGTTATACCCGAAATCGTTGCAATTAAAAGCTGTATTGTTATAAACCAGGATGTTATCATTTGGCTGGTTCAAACGAACAGCTGCTTCGCAGTTCCATATTACATTGTGGTCATCAATAAAGCCTTTACTATAATTGTCATTATAAATACCTGGTCCACACTTGTCGGTACGATAGGCTCCTTTGTTGTCGTGAATCCAGTTATACGCTATCCTTGTACCTTTCCCATCCCGTCCCCACTGGTATATTATTCCCAAATCGTGACAAATTAAACCAGCCAGACTCAAATCATTGAACATGATTTGGTCATTATTTGCGCCATATAACAGAATTACATCCCGACCGGCATTCCATATCGTATTGTAATATATTTTATTTCCTCCAGTACTACTTCTCATTGATATGGGGCATGAATATGTAGCTGAGTAATTTATATCGGATATGGCGTTGTTTTTTATAATATTTTTTGAACCAATTACCACAATACCGGAGCCGGCAGAATATTGAATACGACAATTATTAATTGTATTATCGTTTCCATTAATCCAAATTCCATTATTCCCATTAGCAACATCACCGGCTGCATCCCATCCACTCCAGGTGTATTTTATAAAATGAGATAAGTAACTAATATTGCATTCGTTGATTTCACAAAAACTGCTTCTATTGAGGCAAATACTTCCTGCTTTAATATTTAAGTTGTCTATTTTGATGTGCGATTTATCCGTAAGGTCAAAACACCATTTGCGAGCCTTAGCTTCAACTTTCAATTTTGCAGGATTTTGACTATCAGGTGCCCACAAGTACAATTTATTATTGACAATGTGCCATTCCCCTGCGACATCGAGTTCCGATAACAGTCCGGTGATAAATCCCTCGCCTTCACCTAACCACCAGATATCCGTTTTATTGGCGACTGTCAATACTCCGTTAGGGTCCGATGATGTAATTTTTGCACCCTGTGCGTTCCAACGGTCACCGAAAATTCCATATACCGTTCCCCCTACCCAATAATTTTGAGGGCGTGATACCGGAAATGTAACCGAAGAGCTATTAGCCGATCCAGACTGCCACCTGGGACTGGTTAAACGGTCGGTTCCGGCATTCGGCCATCGAGCCTGGTCCATCATAACACCATCCACAAACACTTGATTGAAACCCTCACCCATATTCCAGTTTATTGAAGCCCAATAAATATTGCCACTTTCAAGTTGCCAGCCGGTTATTTCGTTTGTGCCGCTTATCGTTACATTCTCCTTGTTAAATGGCATGAATGTAATAGGGCTTGTGTTTGTTCCCGAGTTTTTGGGTGTAATGGTTTCTCTGTAAACACCACCCCTGATATAACAAGTACTTCCGGCAACCATTCTACTTGCTGCATTTTGAATAGTTTTATATGGGCTATTTAATGTCCCAACATTTTGGTCATTTCCATTCAAATTATCGACATAATAGTCTTGTGCTAACGAAGATAAAGGGCAGACGAAAACCAATATTAAAACCATTCTTATGACGAGCAAGCCTAAAAGATTTATGTTTCTTATGGTTCCCCAAAAATTCAATAAATTAAAACCCACAACCGTTTTGTTGTGATTTGTATTTACTGCAAAATAACTCTTCATAAAATAGTATCCTAGATTTGTTCATAAAAAATCGATATTTTACAAAGCATTCAACTGTTTGCAAAATAAACAGACCTTCTTTATTGATTCATCGCCGGGGTAGTTCGTTTGCGTTCAACCGAGTGCGGTTGGTAGGCAAAAGTGTATTCCGAGTTGTATTCGGGGTGGCCTTCCACTTCCAGAACTACTTTAAAACGGTCGGTGCTCCAGGCAGGCAGTTTGCATCGGGATGTTGGTCCGGCCTGGTTTACATTGGCTTTCATCGGGTTATAATCCCAACTTAAAAGCGCCAGTTCAGAAGTTCCGGCAACTAATTTAATTTTCACTTTTCCGCCGGGAATATCGGTTGGTAGATCGCTCAACATCCACAAATCGGCAAAAAAGGTTTCGCCTTCGGTCCATTTGAATTTCGAAAATTTGGCGCTGGCCAAAATCGGTCGGCAGGCATTTTTCACCGCATAATAAGCTGGTTTAAGTATGGTTGGATAGCTGATCAGGCTGTTGTTTGCCGCGGTGGGCCAGGGTTCCTGGTAGCACCAATTGGTCGCCATTGAGCAATACGGTTTCTGGCGGCGGGCTTCCTCATAAATGCATTTATAGCCTTCGCATTGCATCAGCTGGCCATTGGCAACCAGTTCTTCGAGCGAGGTGGAAACACCGAAATAATCTTCGATGATGTCCTGGCACAGCCAGGTATTTCCAACCCAGGCCTTGTAGGCATGGTGGCTTTCCCACGAAGCTCCTGGTTTTGGGGGCCAGAGCTCTTCCTTCGGGATAATGGTTTTGAGCACTTCAACCGAGGCTGGTGATGGCATTCCAAATTCGGTGTACGTTGTAAAATGTGCCCGGGCCATGTTGCTGAAAACTTCTTCTTTGGTCTCCAGATCGCGGAAAACATAGTTGCCATGCCCCATTCCCATCAGCGGTGAAGTCGGGATGAACGGTGTTTTAGGATCAAGTTCGAGGCATTGACTGTTGAGCAGGCGCAAGGCCAGCGACTGGTCGGTCATGCCGCTCCACGCGTTAAAAAGTTCGTTTCCGCCACACCAGAATGCTAATGACGGATGTTTCTTCACCCGGTTGATGATCGATGTCGACTCCTGTTTCAGGATCGAAAGGTAATGTGCATCGTCGGAGTAATTGTTGCAGGCCAGCGGAAATTCCTGCCAGACCAGAATGCCTTTTTCGTCGCACAATTCAAAAAACGATTCCTTATTGACAATTCCTCCGCCCCAAACACGCAGGATATTAAAATTGGCTTCCTTGGCCAGACTGAGCAAATCGTTGTATCGTTCTCGGGAGATAATTCCAGGGAAAATTTCAGGATTCACCCAGTTGGTGCCTTTGCAGAAGATTTTCCGTCCGTTAATTTCGAGCTGAGCCGGCGGTACGCTTCGGGTTTGTGGAAATCCATTAAAATTTTCCCAGGCACCCTGGTTCATTACCAGCCTGATTCTCCGGAAACCGATTTTCGATTCACTCGTCTGAATTATTTTTCCGGAAGCATCCAAAAGCTGAATAGTGGAAGTGTACCGGTAGGATTTCCCCTGATCGTGTGTCCACCAAAGCTGTGGATTCGCAAAACTGAGTTCCGTCTTTCCTTCCGATTTCAAAACTTCATTTCCGTTTTCATCTTTCAGTGTCCAGATAAAAGGCAAGCCATTCAGGTTTTGCCCCGATAGTTCCAGTTTGATTTCGGCTTTGCTCAGGTCCTGATTCAGGGTATAATTCACATGAAAATCTTCGATAAAGCTCGCCGGACGTTTTTCGAGGTATGTTTCGTCCCAGATTCCCAAAGGAATGAGTCGCGGATGCCAGTCCCAGCCATAACTTACAGCCGGTTTGACCGAATGCGACGCCTGTGAACGATCAATTGGTGTTGCATAGATTTTCGGAGCAGGAAAAACGAGAATTTTCAATTCATTTTCGGGCTTCAACTGATCAGTTAAATCAAGGCTGACCGGAGTAAACATTCCTTCCTGACTCAGGATTTCCTTTCCATTCAGGAAAATCTGAAACTGATAATCAATTCCTTTGGAAACAAATACCAGACGTTCGCCGGAATTCAACTCCGGTTTTGGAAACGATGTCCGGTAAGTATAAAACTGGTCTTCCATCCAGCTGTAATCTTTCCAGTGCTCGGCGTAATAATACGGTTCGTACTTTTCGGCTTTGGCAATATCGAGCTGAACTGCTCCGGGGACAAGCGCCGGAATCCATTTCGAAGGCAGTTCGCTTGCAGTTTTGGCGTAACCGAGTTCCCATTTTAAGAACGTTTGCCTGATGGAGATATCAGCAAAGCAGCTAATGGCAAAAAGAAACAGGATAATGAAAGTGGAAAGGCGTTTCATGTTGGATCGATTTAATTTGTTTACGAATATAGGAAAAGTAACAGAATTCCGATCGGTGGTTTGTGCTGCAACTTCAGGACAAATTCACATTTTAGCTGTTCAGAATCGAAGCAATTATTCCTCAATTGCTTTGGAATTTTCATTTTGATGTGTCATGGAAACACTTATCTTTACCTCTCAAATTCAAAAATCTAATATTCCAGTTGTATGAAGAAATTTTTTGGTTTACTGCTTATTGCCGGTATGATAGTTTCCTGCTCTGCACCTAAAAAAGAGTTTGCCCCATCGTATTCAAAAGCTGACTTTGAAAAAGAAGTTAATGGGAAAAAGACCACGCTCTTTACTTTGAAAAATGAAGGCGGAATTCTGGTTACCTTGACCAACTATGGAGCTAAAATCGTTTCAGTGTTTGCTCCTGATAAAACCGGAGTCATGGAAGATGTGATTCTGGGCTATACCTCCATCGATAAATACGTAGCGGGTGAGGCCGGTTTTGGCGCAGTTGTCGGGCCGTATGCCAACCGCATTGCCAATGCGCAGTTCGAGATCGACGGTACGGTTTATCCTTTGCCGCAAAATAACATGAAAGCCTGTCTGCACTCCGGAACCGAGAGCTTTTTCCGCCAGGTTTACGATGCCAAGGAAATACAGACTGCCGACGGTCCTGCAGTTGAAATGACACTTGCAAGTCCCGACGGACAGTGGGGTTTTCCCGGGAATAAAAACGTCAAGGTGACTTACACCCTGACCAAAGACAACGGGTTGAAAATCGATTATGAAGCAACTACCGATAAGTCATGCTACTTCAATTTGACCAATCATGTGTATTTTAACCTGAAAGGTGAAGGAATGGGCGATATTCTGGATCATGTTTTGGTTGTTGATGCCAATTTCTCGACCGCAGTAGCCGATTCGCAGCTGATCCCAACCGGCGAAATTGCCGATATTCGTGGAACTGCCATGGATTTTACCAAACCTCACACTGTAGGTGAACGCATCAACGATCCGATGCCGCAAATGAAAATGGGAGGTGGATACGACCACAATTACATCCTGAACAAAGATCAGAACGGACATGAAATGACATTTTGTGCCAGCTTGTACGAACCCGCATCCGGTCGTTACATGGAATGTTTAACCACTGAACCGGCTGTTCAGCTGTATACCGGAAATTTCCTGACCGGAAAAATTATTGGCAAACGCGGAAATCCATACAACTACCGGAATGGTATTTGTCTCGAAACGCAGCATTATCCCGATTCGCCACACCATGCCAGTTTCCCGAATACCTTGCTGAAACCGGGTGAAACCCTGAAATCGACAACGATTTATAAGTTCTCGGTGAAGAAGTAAGGAAAAAGTCATTGGTCATTAGTTAAGAGTGAAGTCATTCAATGGTCATCGATTGTCATTCGATTGTGAAAAATGACGAGTAGCAAATGACTATTCATGTCGTAAAACAAATGACAGCTGATTTTTTCTGGTTGTTCAAAACTACGAATCCTGGTTGATTTCGCAACCGGGATTCTTTGCTTTAAACCTTTCCGTATAAATTGCGTCCAACCGATTCATTAATAGGTAATCATATTTTAAACTTCGGATTGCATCAATTGTTTCAGCAGAAACTCATTTAATAATCTAAAACTATGGCTTCAACTATCACTTCACCCAGCGTGGAAACGTCCCCATTCATTCAGCAACATTCGGCACCTTTAAGAATCTGGCACTGGCTAACTTTTTTGTTTCTAACAGGATCATTTCTTACGGTATTGCTTGTATCCACATTGTTTTCTCAACGGGATAACATCAAGCTGGTTCAGGATCAACTTCAGGGTAAAGGAATAACAGTCACAGAAGATCAGGCCTTCTCGGTAACCCGCGAATATGAAGATAAACTTTGGAACGTTCATAAATACCTTGGCTTCGGACTTGTATTTTTATTGCTGTCCCGGGTCGCGATTGAATTCACACAGCCTGAAGATGAAAAATTGATGAACAAGCTGAAAAAGGTTAAAGAACTTCGCGCCAAAAACGATGCAAATCAAGCTGATTACAATCACTATATGTGGGTAAGGATAAGTTACACCATCTTTTTTGTACTCCTTTTGTGCATGGGAGTCACTGGCCTGGGACTGGCATTTGGGCGTGATTTAAATCTTTCGCGTGAGATTCATGGCAGCATAAAAGAAGTCCATTCGATCATTCAATATATGATGTATGCTTTTGTAGCCATTCATCTGGCAGGTGTGATTATTGCTGAAAACGGCAAAATCAAAGGAATTGTTTCCGGAATGATTCATGGAAACCGCTCATAAATTTCGATCCAATGAAAAACCTTTTAACCAAATATTTTCTGGCATTCCTGTTTGCCGGAATTCTATTCTCAGCTTCAGCACAAAAACCATCGAAGCCCAATACCGATCAGATTAAGCGGAAATGGCTGGATGTTGCCTATGCAACTGCATCTCCGGCGCAAAAACTTGATATTTATTTGCCTGAAGAAGGAAACGGTCCATTTCCGGTCATCGTTTCGATACATGGTGGAGCCTTCAAAGGTGGCGACAAAGCGGATGGTCAGGTAACGCCAATGCTTGAAGGATTGAAAAGAGGATATGCCGTGGTCTCGATCAATTACCGGCTAAGTGGGGAAGCCATTTTTCCGGCACAAATTTACGACCTCAAAGCGGCTGTCCGGTGGATCCGGGCAAATGCTAAATCCTACCAATTGAATCCTGAGAAAATCGCTGCCTGGGGCGGTTCGGCCGGAGGAACTCTTTCAGCTTTGATTGGAACATCAGGAAACTTGAAGGAATTCGAAGATTTATCAATGGGAGATCCAACTCAATCGAGTCGGGTCCTGGCAGTTGTCGACTGGTTTGGACCAACCGATTTCCTGAAAATGGACGAGCAACTCAAAGCAAGCGGGGTGAAAAATCCTCAAACCCATTCCATTCCTGATTCGCCTGAATCGCAACTGATCGGGAAAAACCTGGTCGATGCTCCGGAATTAGTGCGAAAAGTGAATCCTGAAACGTACATCACTCCGGATGATCCGCCATTTTTTATTCAGCATGGCAAGATCGATCATCTGGTTCCTTATCAGCAATCGGAGAATCTGGCTGCAAAACTCATCTCAGTAATTGGCAAGGATAAAGTGACTTTCGAAATCCTGGAAAACAATGATCACGGCGGACCAGGCTTTACCACAGACCAAAATATCAATAAGGTATTTACCTTTCTGGATAAGTATCTGAAACATTAACTATCATTTCTAAACCATTCAAAAACATTAAAAAATGAACAAGAAGCTTTTGTTTTCGGCAATCATGATAACCGTGATATGCTTTGTTTTCGGGAATGCCCAGGCTCAAAAACCGGAATACCGGATCGCCAAAACCATTCAGTTAAGCGGCGACGGGGGTTGGGATTACCTGTCGGTTGATGAAGTCAATCAGAAATTGTTCGTTTCACACAGCTCTCAGGTAAACGTAGTTGACTTGAAAGCTGGTAAGGAACTTGCAGTTATTCCTGAAACCAGCGGAGTTCATGGAATTGCCATTGCGAACGATTTGAACAAGGCATTCATTTCGTGCGGAAAAGACTCATCGGTTTTAGTCGTTGACCTAAACAGCCTCAAAGTCATTGATAGAGTTCAAAAAACCGGCAAAAATCCGGATTGTATTTTGTACGATCAGTTTTCGAAGAAAGTATTTACGTTCAACGGACGCAGCAGCAATTCAACAGTGATTGATGCCAACACGCTGAAGATTATTGCTACCATTCCATTAGCCGGAAAACCTGAATTTGCCCAAACTGACGGAAAAGGAAAAATCTTCGTGAATATTGAAGATAAAAGCAGCCTGGCTATCATTAATGCTGTCACACTAAAAGTTGATAAAATGTGGTCGATTGCTCCCGGGGAAGAACCTTCAGGATTGGCTTTCGACCTGGTGAATAACCGTTTGTTCTCGGTTTGCGGCAATAAATTGATGGTTGTTTCCGATGCCGTTTCAGGAAAGGTAATCACAACTGCACCAATAGGTGACGGATGCGATGGAGTTGCTTTTGATCCGGCGACCAAACGCATTTTCGCCTCAAACGGTGAAGGTACCATGACGGTCATTCAGCAAGTGAGTGCCGATCAGTACAAGGTTCTTGAAACCCTTCCGACTCAGGCAGGTGCCCGGACTATCACGGTGAACAAAACTACGCACCACATCTATGTTTCAGGTGGCGAATACGGTGAAGGAACTGGCCGCCGTCCGGTCAAACCAAATACCTTTAAGGTTCTGGATATTGAACCAGTGAAATAGATTTTCATTCTTTTAAATGAAAGAAGTCATTAGTCATTGGAAAATTTTCCTGTTGACTAATGACTTTTTCCTTTCGTAAAATTTCCTGATTTTTATCTACCTTGCAGCTTCTAAAGCTGATTTCGAGTATGGCCAAACCGACTGTTTATAAGCGAATCCTGATTTTCATCCGTTCAATGCTTCTGGTTTCCGGAGTGTTTTTTCTGCTTATTCTGGCTCTCAGTTTCACGACTTTGCCCTACTGGGGATATTACTGGTTAGGTACCAGCCAATCGAAAATCACTGGAAAACC